>JBAUUM010000906.1:0-4341 GCA_049582705.1 Actinocatenispora sp. | reverse complement strand
GCGCCAGGCTGTCCTCCGCGGCCTTCGAGGTGGCCGCGCCGGCGTGCGGGCGCACCGCGAACGCGGCGTCGCCCACCAGGCAGGTCCGGCCGAACACCATCCTCGGCACGCCCACCTCGACGATGGTCTGCAGGAACGGTTCCCGCGCGGCGCACACCAGTTCCGCGACCCGCGGCGCCATCAGGCTCGTCGCGTCGGCCCGCATCCGCGCCACCTGACGGTCCCCGACCATGCCGGCCGGTACCGAATGCGGCCGGTGCACGCCGTCGCGGTCGGTGAACAGGTCCACCAGCTCGTCCTCGGGCACGTTCCAGTACCAGACCAGGTTGATCCGCCGGGCGCCCCGCCCGGTCTCGCCGTCCGCGCCCGGCACCGGGTAGATGATGACGTGGCTGCGCGCCTCCGGCAGTACGCAGTAGCTGATGGCGTCGTCGAAGACGGACCACAGGTCCGTCGGCAGGTCCCGTTCGGGGATCAGCGCGCGCCAGGCGACGTACCCGGCGTAGCGCGGCACGGCATCGGGCACGAGCAGGCCGCGCGCGGCCGAGTTGACGCCGTCCGCGCACACCACCAGATCGGCCTCGACCCGCCGGCCGCCGGCGAACCCGACGACGGCGAGGTCCTCCTTCGATTCCAGGTCGACTATGGTCTCGCCGAGGTGGTACCGCTCCGTGCCGAACTTCGCCAACAGCGCGCGGTACAACGTGTTCCACGCGGTGTACCGGCCGGACGCGGGCTGGTCCCAGTCGAGGCCACCGTCGGGCCGGTGGTAGCGCAGCCGGTGCGACTCGGTGCCGACGGTGCCGGGGTCGATCTCCAGCGCCGTCAACAGGTCCACCATGGACTGCTGCATCCCGATGCCCGCGCCCCGGCTCTCCAGCTGTCCCGGCGAACGTTCGAAGACGTCCACCTCACAGCCCGCCGCGCGCAGGCACAGCGCCGCGCACAGGCCACCGATCGAACCCCCGAGCACCGCGGCGCGCACCCCGCCCGCCGAACCGACGCTGACCATCGAACTCCCAGAAGGTAGAAGGCGCACCGCCCGCGACGGGCGGGCCGGTCCGGGCGACGCGGTCAGTGCCCGGTGCGGGAGGCGTAGTGCAGGATCACGTTGTGCACGTGCTGGCTCTTCTCCGAGCCCCGGAAGTCGACCTCGTAGGTGTGCGCGCCGACGTGGATCGCGATCGAGCCGGTGGAGAAGAACGACCCGGCCCAGGACTTGTTGCTGACCACGCTGACGCTGGTGACCTTCGAGTACGGGATGCTCGTGATGGCGACCTTCTTGCCGACGAACGACCGGTCCTGGATGATGACCCGCCGGTCGGTCAGGCCGATGAAGCCGGTGCCCGTGCCGATCGCGTCGTACACCGCGATCACCTGCTCACCGGTCAGCAGTCCGCTCTGGATCTGCTGGAACTGGTCCTGCCGGTCGTAGGGCACGTTCGTCATGCCGGTACCTGCTTCCCTCGCCGTCCGGGGGATCCGCCCGCCACACCGGTGCGTCGTGCGGAACCCGTTCCGGATACACGGTAGGCAGCGGCGGCAACCACTTCGACCCCGTACCCGACCGGGGGACCCCGCTCGCATCCGTACCCCGCGCGGGTCGTTGGACCCGTCAGAACCGCCGAGAGGACGCAGTATCCCCCATGGAGATTCGATGAGCATCGCATTCGCCGAACACCTCGACACCGAGCACGCCACCGTGACCCGCATCGAGATCGCCGATCACGTGGAGGACGCGTTCGACGCGGGCCCCGCGAACCGCGGTTCGCTGCTGGCCGCCGCCGAACGGGCCGGGGCACGCCAGGCCCTGCTGGGAATCCTGGCCACCCTGCCGGACCGCCCGTACGGCGAACTCCGCCACCTGTGGACCGACCTGCCCGAGGTTCCGATCGGGCTCTGAGCACCACTCGAGAGTTGGCCGCTGTCTCGCCGCGCCGCCGTCACGCCGCGGCATGCGAGGGCCGCGGGTAGCCGATCAGCGTCGCCGTCGCGGTCACCGCGAACGCCGCCGCGCCAGCCAGCACCGCGTACCGGAATCCGGTGCTGAAGGCCGTACCGCCGATCGGGCCCGCCACAGCCCCGCAGGCGGCCACTCCGACCGCGCCGCCGGTCTGCCGAGCCGTGTTGCTCACCGCGCTCGCCAGGCCGGCGCGCCGGTCCGGTACCGCGCCCACCGCGCCGGACACCACCGCCGGGGTCAGCAGACCCAGCCCGAAACCCCACACCACCAGGGCGGGCGCGAGCACCAGGTAGCCGGTGTGCGGCCCGGACAACGCCAGCATCGCCAGGCCGACCGCGCAGATCGCCGCGCCGGCCACGATCAGCCGTCGGGCCCCGTACCGGCCGACCAGCCGGCCACCCACCGGGCCCACCACGACCAGCAGCAGGAACGCGGGCAGTACGGCGAGCCCGGCCGTCGCGGCGGACCGGCCCTGCACCCCCTGCAGCAGCTGGCTCAGCAGGAACAGGCTGCCCAGCGTCGCCGCGTTCATCACCAGCGCCGCGCCGTTCGCGAACCCGAACGCACGGTTGCGGAACAGCGACAGCGGCAGCATCGGCTCGGCGGTGCGGCTCTCCACCACCACGAACGCGACCAGTGCCGCGACACCCAGCAGCAGCACCGGAAGTTGGGCCTCCACCACCGAGTACACGACGCCGGCGAGCCCCAGTACGGCGAGCGCGGTGCCGGGCACGTCGGGGCGCCGGCCGCGGTCGCCACGGTCCGCGGGCACCACCAGTACGGTGGCGATCAGCGCACCGGCCACCAGCGGCAGGTTCAGCCAGAACACGGCGCGCCACCCGGTCCACTGCACGAGCAGGCCGCCCATCACCTGGCCGGCCGGTGCGGACAGCGCGCCGATCGCCGACCACAGGCCGATCGCGCGGGCCCGTTCGGTCGGCTCCGGGTACGCCCGGGTGATGACGGCGAGCGTGCCGGGCAGCAGCAGGGCCGCACCGGCGCCCTGCACCGCGCGGGCCGCCACCAGCGTGCCCATCCCGGTGGCGAGGGCGCACCCCAGCGACCCCAGGCCGAACACGGTGAGCCCGGCGAGTACCACGCCGCGGTGTCCGGCCAGGTCGCCGATCGTGCCGCCGAGCAGGAGCAGCGCGGCGAACGGTACCGCGTAGCCGTCCACCGCCCAGGCCAGCCGGGATCCGGCGTGCAGGCCGGACGCGATGTCGGGCAGTGCCACGTTGAGCGCGGTCACGTCCAGCAGTACCAGGAAGATGCCCGTGCACATCGCCAGGAACAGCACCGTGCGGTGCGCGACGGGAGTCGCGGTCGTGGTGGCCATCCGTCGAGGCTAGGCCGGAAACCCTTCGGTCCGGCCCGAACGGTGCCGGTACCGAGCGCCGTCGAGTTGGTCGGTCCCGTGGCCGGCCGCCGTGGGGGTCCCGTGCCGCCACCGTGCTGGCCTGTGGCGGACGCCGTCGGGTGTCGGGTCGGTGCGGCCGTGGGTCAGCCGGCCGCCGACTGGCCGAGGCTGTCGCGCAGCCAGTCCAGTACGAGCGTGTTGACCAGGTCCGGGGATTCGATCGGCAGCATGTGGGTGCCCGGCAGTACCGCGAGCCGCGCCTCGGCCAGCGCGACGACCATGGCGATGCTGTGCTCGATCAGTACCTCGTCCCAGTCGCCCTGCATCAGCAGAGTGGGCGCGGTGACGCCGCCGAGGCCGGCCAGGTCCAGTTCGGGCTCGGTGCGGATCATCCGCATGGTCTTGGCGAACACGGTGGGAAAGTGGTCCGGGCCGTCCGGCGACACCCGGTCGTAGGCCGGGCGCAGCAGCCGCATGGCCAGTTCCTCGTCCTCCATGAGCTGACTGAGCATGCCGCCGGTGATCTTGCCGGAACTGTTGTAGTACTGGCCGATCAGCACCATGCGCCCGACCAGGTCCGGCCGGTCGCGGGCGACCAGCAGCGCGACGACGGCCCCGTCGCTCCAGCCCACCAGGTGCGCCCGGCCGCGTACCTCCTGCTCCAGGTAGGCGATCGTGTCCTGCGCCATGACCTCGTACGTCAGCGCCCCGTCGACGTCGGGAGTGTGCCCGTGGCCGCGCCGTTCCGGGACGTGCACCCGGTAGCCGGCCGCGGCGATCGCCGGAATCTGACCGTCGAACGACGACGCGTCCGAGAACGCCCCGTGCAGCAGCACGACCGGGTCGCCCTCGCCGGTGACCAGGTGCCAGGTCCGGAGGCCGGAGACTTCGACGTACGACATGCCCGGTGACGTTACCCGCCGGCGGTGCCGGGCCGGGGCCCGACGAACGGATGCGGCCGGCCGGGCCGGGGCCCGACGAACGGATGCGGCCGGCCGGGTCGCGTGCCGCCCGCTCCCCC
>JBAUUM010000905.1:0-2677 GCA_049582705.1 Actinocatenispora sp. | reverse complement strand
CCACCGGTTCCGGCGCGGGGTCGCTGACCGGTTGCGAGGGCTGTGGTGCGGCCACCGGCACGGGCATCGGCACGGCCACAGGCACGGCTGCCGGCGCCGATGCCTCCGCGGCCGCGTTCATCGCGCGCATGCCCCCGATCAGGAACTTCAGGCCCACCAGGGCCGTGAGCACCATGATGGCGACGTTGAGCAGCTTGTAGAACGAGTAGTCCGGCGCGGTGATCAGGAAGAACAGGCTGATCGGCGCGAAGGCGAGACTCAACGTGGCGAGCACCGTGATGGTCACGGACACCAGCGCGAGCGCCTGACGCACCGAGAGCCGGGCGCCGAAGACCAGGTTGAACAGGTACAGCGTGGGCAGGCAGATCGCGAGGGTCACGAAGAACAGGATCGGCAGCTTGACCGCCGATGCCAGGGCCTGCTGCCAGCCGTTCGACGCGCCGAGTACCGCGCCGAAGAGCGCCAGCGCGATCGCCGCCGATGCCAGCAGCTGCCCCGAGAGCGGTCTCAGGTCGCGGTCCTCGGCAATCTGACGCCAGACCCCGTCACGGTCGCGGAGGATCCGCTCGATGATGAGCAGACCTTGCGGTGATGCCATGTGTGGACACTCCTTCAGACCTGGCAACGTCCGGCGTGCAGCCGGTCAACGAACACGCACCAGCCACCGGACAGGTTGCACCAAAAGGTCAATGCACCATAAAACAGGGGGTCAACCCTCAGTCCTCGCTGCGCCGCAGGTGCAGCATCTCCTCCGCGACCAGGGTGGAGCGCTCCAGTTCGTCGGAGAGCTGGCCCGTGGCCGGCGGGACACCGCCGGATCGGGCCGGGTCGGCGGCACCCAACTGCTCCGCAGTGTCGGCCAGCTTCTCGAGCCGGGTCACCTGCGCGGCCAGTTCGACCAGTTCGCGGCCGGTGTCGTCGCGCCGCAGCGCCGCCTCCGCGACCGTCCATTCGATACGGTCCAACGCGTCGTTGTCGATCACGGTGGACAGGTTGCCGGTGCGGTACGCCTCGCTCGCCCGGATCCGGTCGACCGCGCGTTGGGTGCGGGCCACCACCGCGCCGGCCGCGGGCTGACGGGTGGCCAGTTCGTCCAGGGTGTGCCGGTCGATCAGCAGTCCGGCCCGCCGCACGGCGCCGCTGCGCCGGAGCGCCGCGGCACCGCGTAGCGCGGTCAGTGCCGCGACGAGCGCGATGAGCAGGCCGCCGCCGCCCGCCACCGCGCCGAACAGCACCGGGGACGCGTCCCGTGGGGCGGCACCGGAGACGATGACCGCGACCCCGGCCACGCCGAACAGCACGGTCAGCACGCCGGCCAGCGCCACGGTGGACGGGTCGGCGCCCCGGTCGGTGGCCAGTCGCTCCCGAAGCTTGGCGGGCAGTTGCGGCGCGACCACGGCACGGAACCTGTGCTGGCCGGACGGACTGTGCATCGCGATTCCTCCTGCGGCGCATCGGTCGCTGTCGCTGCACATCTCATCATGCGCGGGCCAGGCTCCCGGTCACCGCGTGCGGTGCCGGCCCGATGTGGCGTCGATCGGATCCGCCGGTGGGTCCGTCCGGAGGGGATGGACGTCGTCGAGGTCGTGGCGGTGGAGCCGTCGCGTCGGCGCCCGTGCGGGTGACGGTGAGGTACCGCACAGCTCTTGTCGAACGAGTGTCGGCGATATATCTTTGACCTACGCGATGCAACTCAGACGACAGAGGAGAAGATCATGGACAGCACCGCAGGATTCCCCCCGTACGCACGTCGCGCCTTCCGCGCGGCGCAGATATTCGGTTTCGGCCCGAACCGGCACGAAGGCCGGCACGGCGGGCGGCAGGCCGATCCGTTCGGCGGACACGAGCCGGGCTGGCACGACCACGAGCACGGGGCTCACGAGCACGGGGGTCATCGGCACATGGGGCATGGGCGAGGTGGCCACGAGCGCGGACACGGCCGGTTCGACCGGCAGGACGGTGAGCGTGGGCGCCGGGGCGGTCGAGGCCGCCACGGCGGACCCTTCGGGGACTTCGGTGGCCCGGGCGGTCCCGGAGGCTTCGGGTTCCCCGGCTTCGGTGGCTTCCCCGGTTTCGGCGGTGGGCACCGGCAGCGGCGCGGTTCCCGCGCCTCGCGGGGCGACATCCGGTTGGCCGCCCTGGCCCTGCTCGCCGAGCAGCCGATGCACGGCTACCAACTCATGCGCGAGATCGCGGCGCGCAGCGACGGGCTCTGGAAGCCCAGCCCCGGCGCGATCTACCCGGCGCTCCAGCAACTCGAGGACGAGGGTCTGATCGAGCCCGAGCGGGCCGAGGGAAAGCGCGTCTTCCGGCTCACCGAGGAGGGCACCCGGTACGTCGCGGAACACCGCGACGAGATCGACGCGGTGTGGCGCTCGGTCGACGAGGGCGTCGACGAGGACTACCTGGAGCTGGCCAACGTCGGTCGGCAGGCCATGCAGGCGTTCTTCCAGGTGATCAGCGCCGGCAACCGGCACCAGATCACCGCGGCGACCGAGCTGATGACCGAGACCCGCCGGAAGCTCTACCGCATCCTCGCGGAGGACGACGTCGCCGACACCGGCGGCCCGGAGGCGGACGACGATCCGTCCGGCGCCGGGCGGGACGACACCCGCGACTGACACCGACGCCCGGGGGCGGGCGGCATGACGCGGTCCCGGCGGCAGATCCTCGGGGC
>JBAUUM010000904.1:0-4684 GCA_049582705.1 Actinocatenispora sp. | reverse complement strand
CGGCCCCAGCGACGGCGGCTGCGGGTACGGCGAGCTGCGCACCGGCTCGTTCGCCCGGAACGGCCCGAGCACGAGCCGGCGCACGAATGGGCGGCCCCAGTACATCGCCTCCGCCGAGACGTCCAGGGTGAACTGCTGCAGCGCGCCGAACCGGCGTCCCGCCAGCGTGACCGAGCGGCGCACCTCGTACAGCGAGGACCACGGGCACCGGTGGTAGCAGGTGATCCGGCCCGGCAGGAACACGCGCACCACCGCGCCCTCCTCCACGGCCATGTCGATCTCGGCCTTGATCTGGAGGGTGGCGGCCGGGTCCGGGTCCGCCTCCCACAGCGCGTCCAGGGACCGCACCGCGGTCGGGTCCGCCTGCCACGCCTCGACCGTCGCCTCGTCGGTCAGGCACCACGGGTTGAAGCTGTCGCCGCCGGGCAGCCGCTCCGGGTCGAACCTCGGCCGGGCCCGGGGCAGCCGGAACCGGCGCAGCAGCGCGGGGAACGCGGCCAGCTGCCCGATCTGGTACCAGGTGCTCAGCGCCTGCCGCAGGTTCACGGTGGCCATCCGGTTGGTGGTCGGCTCGTGACCGGCCTGCCGCAGCGCCCGCGCGTAGTCGGCGGCCGACCCCGCGATCGCGGTCAACTGGCGCAACCGGTTCACCGAGTCGTCCGCGTACGGCGGATGCTTGCCCGACTCCAGCGCGAACACCGCGTACTCGGCGCGTTCCCGCAACCGCACGTCCGCCTCCAGCATGGCGGCGAGGTGGTTGTCGAGGACCTGGTGCGGCGCCCACGGCGCCAGGTCCACCGGCGGGTTGAGCTCGGCGCGAATGTCGTACCCGGGGTTGCTGCGGGCCTGCCGGGCGCGGCTCAGCCACGGCTGAACCTGGCCGAACCAGCGCCACGCCAGGTCGAACGTGTCCGGCGGAACGAACCCCGACTCGCCGTTCGCCGCGGTGTCCAGCAGGGTCTCGCCCAGGGTCTGCAGTACGTAGGCGTTCCAGGTGGTCAGCGCGTGCGAGGCGACGTCGGGCGGGGCGTCCCACGGGCTGTGGCCGGCCAGCCGGCGCTCGTCCCGGCGGGTCTCCACGATCGAGAGTTCCTCGTACACGGACGTGCCGGCGGAACGCATCGCGTCCAGGGTGGCGGCGTTGCGCTCACCCTGCAGCGCGGCCCGCATCCTGCTGAGCACACCGGGGTCCCGGCGCTGGCCCCCCGCGTCACGACGTTCCGCCATCCGTCAAGCATCGCGCATCCCGTCCAGCGCCGGAACGGTCACCCCTTCGCCGCCACCCGCTCCGTCTCCCGCAGTACCCGCAGCGCGTTGCCCGAGGTCAGGCCGGCCAGTTCGGTCGCCGACCAGCCCCGCCCGGCCAGCTCGGCCAGCAGCGCCGGATAGCCCGAGACATCCGGCAGCCCGTCCGGGGTACGCACGATGCCGTCGAAGTCGCCGCCGACGCCGACCGCGCGCACGCCGGCCACCTCCCGCACGTGCTCCACGTGGTCGGCCACGTCGGACACCGTGCACGGCGGCCGCGGGTTGGCCCGCAACCACGCCTGGACGCCGGGCCGGTTCGAGTCGCCCACCCCGGGATCGGCGGCGCCGAGCCGTTCCTCCTCGGCACCCATCGCGTCCATCCAGGCGTGGCACTCCTCGGTGAGGAAGCCGGGCACGAACGTCACCAGTACCACGCCGTCGGTGTCCCGCACCCGCGTCAGTACGTCGTCGGGCACGTTGCGCGGATGAGAGCAGAGCGCGCGGGCGCTGGAGTGCGAGAAGAACGCGGGCGCGGCGCTGACGTCCAGCGCGTCGTGCATCGTGCTCGCCGCCACGTGGGACAGGTCCACCAGCATGCCGAGCCGGTTCATCTCCCGTACGACGTCCCGCCCGAAGTCGGTCAGCCCACCGTGCACCGGGGTGTCCGTCGCGCTGTCCGCCCACGGCGTGTTGTCGTTGTGGGTGAGCGTCATGTACCGCGCGCCCAGCCGGTACATCATCCGCAGCGCGCCCAGCGACCCGTCGATCTGGTGGCCGCCCTCCACGCCGAGCAGCGAGGCGATCCGGCCGCCCGCCATGACCCGCTCCACCTCGTCCGCGGTGACGGCCAGGGCCAGATCGTCCGGGTAGCGCCGGATCATCTCGTGCACGGCGTCGATCTGTTCCAGCGTCGCGGTCACCGGACGGCTCTCGCCGCAGGGCACCCAGACGGACCAGAACTGGGCGCCGACCCCGCCGGCCCGCAGCCGCGGCACGTCGGTGTGCAGTCCGGTGGCGCTCTGGTCCCGGCCGATGTCCACCGCGTCGAAGTCGTACCCGCACCGGTTGCGCAGTTCCCAGGCCAGGTCGTTGTGGCCGTCCAGGACCGGCGACCCGGCCAGCACCTCACCGACGATGTCCGCTACCTCAGGCATGTCCACAGCCTATGAGTCCGGGCGCGGTGGCCGCCGCCGGGCGGACCGGGTGGACGGCCTCGCGCCGGGGCGTCCGGACCGTCCCGACGTCGTACTTGTGCTGTCCGTAAATCGGTTGTGGCCCTTGGTACAACGTTTGGGTGGACCATTTCTTGCGACCCGTCCGTCCCGACGACGCCGAGGCCTACGTCGATCTGCGCCGGCAAGTCACGCCGTACCGGGTCACCACCCCGGACGCGGTGCGGCACTGGTGGCGCACCGCGACCGACGCCGCCGGTCTGCTCGTCCTCGTCGCCGAACTCGACGGCGTGATCGTCGGCGCCGGCCAGGCCAGCCTGGACACCTGGACCTCGGAACGCGGGGCGGCCTCCGTGTTCGTCATGGTCGACCCGGCGCGACGCGGTCGCGGCGTCGGCGGCGCGCTGCACGACGCTCTCCTGGCGCATCTGCGCGGTCGCGGCGCCGACCAGGTACGGGGCTGGGCCGTCGACGAGCCGGAGTCCGTCGGGTGGTGCGAGCGGCGCGGTCTGACCCACACCCGGGACCTGCGCTTCTCCTGGCTGGACCTCACCGA
This sequence comes from Actinocatenispora sp., assembly GCA_049582705.1. Classification (GTDB taxonomy): domain Bacteria; phylum Actinomycetota; class Actinomycetes; order Mycobacteriales; family Micromonosporaceae; genus Actinocatenispora. Next base: position 1,708 of record JBAUUM010000904.1, on the reverse strand, counting down.
CCTCGACGCGTTGCCGGAGGCGCCGCCGCTGCCGGCCGGGGTGACCATCGCGCCCTGGGCCGAGGTCGGGTCGGCCGCGGTGCACTTCGTGGACGCCGCCGCGACGACCGACGAGCCCAACGACGTGACCGTCGACGCGATGTCGTACGACGAGTGGGTCACCGAGATCTGGGAGGCGCCCGAGACCGACCTCGACACCAGCGTCGCCGTGCTCGTCGACGGGACCGTCGCGGCGTACACCTTGGTCGAGGCCGACCACGGGTCGCACCGGATCTGGTCGGGGGGCACCGGCACGCTCCGGGAGCACCGCGGCCGGGGCCTGGCCAGGATCGCCAAGTCCGCCGCGCTGCGCCGGGCGGCCGGTGCCGGCGTCACCGCCGCGTACACGAGCAACGACGAGGAGAACCGGCCGATGCTGGCGGTCAACGCCTGGTTGGGTTACCGCGCCTGCGGCACCGAACTGTCGTTCGGCCGCCGGATCTGAGTCCGGTTCTACGCCGGAACCGGGGCACGCGCCGTTCCGCGTGCCCCGGTTCCGTTGGGTGTGGTGCGGGGTCGTCCTACCGGAAACCGCCCAGGGCCTTCTGCCGGTCCACCCGGTGCGCGGTGACGCTGCGTCGGCTGGCGGCGGTGTCGTGGCAGCCGGGCACCGGGTTGCCTCCCGCGCAGTTGTCGGGACGGTTGTGGACCACCGCGCTGTACCTGAGCGTCACGGGGCCGCCCGTCTCGTCGGCGAAGATGCCGCCACCCGCGTTGCTGGCGGTGTTGTGGCTGACGACGCTGCGGGTCAGGATCATGGTGCTGCCGACGAAGTTGTCGAGGCCGCCGCCCAGGACAGCCCGGTTGCCGCGCACGACGGTGTCGGTCAGCCGCAGCGTCGAGTTGGCGAAGTTGTCGATGCCACCGCCGAGGTTGCCGCTCGTGTTACCGGTGATGGAAGCGTGGCGGATGGTCGCCGTGCCGGTGGGCCAGTTCTCCACCCCGCCGCCGTCGAGGACCGACGCGTTGTCCCGCACGGCGCCGCCGCGCATCGTCAGCGTGCCGACGTTGTGGATGCCACCGCCGAAGACGGCGGCGTGGTTCCCGCGTACCACGGTGTGGTTCAGGGCGAGCGTGCCCTCGTTGAGGATGCCGCCGCCGGTCTCCTCGACGGAGCCGCCGGTGATCACGAGGCGGTCGAGGGTGAGCCTGCCTCCGCTCGCGACGCCGAAGATGCGGAAGTCGGGCGCGCCGTACCCGCGTTCGATGACCGCGGGCCTCGGCGACGCGGAGATGCGGACGTCACCGGTGATGACCGGCAGTCCGACGGTGTCCTCGGCGGCCCGGGCGAGGGTGTAGGTGCAGCCGGACGCCAACTGGATGCGGCCGTGGCCGCTGTAGTTGGCCTGCGAGATGGCCGCTGCGAGGCCATGGATGTCGTGGCAGCGTACGTGGGTGGCGGCGGCCTGTGCCTGCCCGGCGGGCAGGAAGCCGAGGGCCAGCCCCAGGGCGATACCGGCGCTGACACCGAGGCGGCGTACTCGTCGGGTGTTCATGTGGGGATCTCCTCCCGAGCCGAAACAGAGAGTCACTTGAACGACGTGTGTAATTACACAAAGTGACGTTACCGGCGCATGCCGGCCGGCGCGGCCGATCGGCCACGCAGGATGTCGGCCGCGCGGGATGTGGCCGCGCAGGATGTCGGCCACGCAGGAAGTCGGCCGTGCGG
>JBAUUM010000903.1:0-2969 GCA_049582705.1 Actinocatenispora sp. | reverse complement strand
GGCGTTGCCCGCGCAGGCCGGTGGGATCGTGCTCGGCTCCAGCCCGGCGCCCGCCACGCCACCCACGCACGAGGGCGCGGTGCGGCTCGCGGCGAGTCGGACACGGCCGCCCGGGTTCCTCGCCGAGGTGTGTGAGCGGGTGAACGGCGAAGTCGTGCCGATGGGCTCGGCGGGGGCGAAGATGGCCGCGGTGGTACAGGGCGCCGTGGACGCCTACGTGCACGCGGGTGGGCAGTACGAGTGGGATTCCGCCGCCCCGGTGGCGGTGGCCCTGGCGGCCGGTCTGCACGCCTCTCGGGTGGACGGGTCCCCGTTGGAGTACAACCGGGCCGATCCGTGGCTACCGGACGTGCTGGTGTGCCGACCCGATCTCGCTCCCCGGCTGCTCGAAGTTTTGAACCAGCTGGGAGTCGGCCGGGAGAAAGATTTGATGTGACTCACCAAGTGGCCCTGAGCCTGCGCGGCCGGCAGCATGGCACGCATACTCGGGGAGCACCCGTTGACCCAGCACGACCCCAGATCCCCATGACTTCTTGTGAACGTCACCCCGTCGTCACGGACAGGAGCGGACGATGAGTACCGCCGACTACCGGTTCAGCCAGCTCGACGCGCTGGAGGCCGAGAGCGTCTTCATGTTCCGGGAGGTGGCCGCCGAGTTCGAGCGGCCGTGCCTGCTGTTCTCCGGGGGCAAGGACTCGATCGTGATGCTCCGGCTGGCCGAGAAGGCCTTCTGGCCGGCGCCCATCCCGTTCCCGGTGATGCACGTCGACACGGGCCAGAACTTCCCCGAGGTGCTCGAGTTCCGGGACCGCCGCGTCGAGGAACTGGGCGTGCAGCTGATCGTGGCGAGCGTGCCCGAGGCCATCAAGACGGGCCTGGTGGTCGATCCGCCGAACGGCATGCGCAACCGGATCCAGACGCCCGTGCTGCTCGACGCGGTGGAGAAGTACCGCTTCGACGCCCTGTTCGGCGGTGCCCGCCGGGACGAGGAGAAGGCACGCGCGAAGGAGCGGGTGTTCAGCTTCCGGGACGAGTTCGGCCAGTGGGACCCGAAGAACCAGCGTCCCGAGCTGTGGTCGCTGTACAACGCCCGGGTCAACCCGGGTGAGTCGATCCGGGTCTTCCCGCTGTCCAACTGGACCGAGCTGGACATCTGGCACTACATCGCCCGGGAGGACGTCGGTCTGCCCCCGGTGTACTACGCGCACGACCGTGACGTGGTCGAGCGGGACGGCATGTTGTACGCGGTGAACGAGTTCATCGTGCCGACCGAGGACGAACAGGTCCGCACGGAACGCGTCCGGTACCGCACGGTCGGCGACGCCACCTGTACCGCGGCGGTCCCGTCGGACGCGGACACCGTGCAGAAGGTCATCGAAGAGGTGGCCGTCACCAGGATCACCGAGCGCGGCGCGACCCGGGGCGACGACCGGCTCAGCGAGGCCGCCATGGAAGACCGCAAGCGGGAAGGCTATTTCTAGGATGAGCACCCAGACCCTGGAGCCCGGCCACGAGGCCACGGCCGAGCCGGCGGATCTGCTGCGTTTCGCCACCGCGGGCAGCGTGGACGACGGCAAGTCGACCCTGATCGGCCGGCTGCTGTTCGACTCCAAGTCGATCTTCGCCGACCAGCTGTCGGCGGTGGAGGCCACGTCGAAGGCGCGCGGCGACGAGTACACGGACCTGGCGTTGCTGACCGACGGGCTGCGGGCCGAGCGCGAGCAGGGCATCACGATTGACGTGGCGTACCGGTATTTCGCGACCCCGCGGCGGAAGTTCATCATCGCCGACACACCCGGGCACATCCAGTACACCCGCAACATGGTCACCGGCGCGTCCACCGCCGACCTGGCGCTGATCCTGGTCGACGCGCGCAAGGGCCTGGTCGAGCAGTCGCGGCGGCACGCCTTCCTGTGCTCGCTGCTGCGGGTGCCGCACCTGGTGCTGTGCGTCAACAAGATGGACCTGGTCGACTACTCGCAAGAGGTGTACGAGAAGATCCACGCCGACTTCTCCGCCTTCGCCACCAAGCTGGACGCGCCCGACCTGCAGGTCGTGCCGATCTCGGCGCTGCGTGGCGACAACGTGGTGAGCCGGTCCGAGAAGATGCCCTGGTACGACGGTCCGTCGCTGCTGCACCACCTGGAGAACGTGCACATCGCCTCGGACCGCAACCTGGTCGACGCGCGGTTCCCGGTGCAGTACGTGATCCGGCCGCAGTCGTCGGCCAACCGTGACTACCGCGGCTACGCCGGCCAGATCGCCTCCGGGGTGTTCAAGCCGGGCGACGAGGTGATGGTGCTCCCGTCCGGGTTCACCACCCGGATCACCGGGATCGACACCGCGGACGGGCCGCTGGACGAGGCGTTCGCGCCGATGTCGGTGACGATCCGGATCGCCGACGAGCTGGACGTGTCCCGCGGCGACCTGATCTGCCGTCCCAACAACGCCCCGACCGCCTCACAGGACGTCGAGGCGATGGTGTGCTGGATGGACGAGCAGAAGCCGCTGCGTCAGGGCGCCAAGTACACCATCAAGCACACCACGCACACGGCCCGCGCGGTGGTCCGCGACCTGCACTACCGGCTCGACGTGAACACCCTGCACCGGGACGAGGAGGCCGACGGCCTGTCGCTCAACGAGATCGGCCGGATCAAGCTGCGCACCACCCGGCCGCTGCTGTGCGACGAGTACCGGCGCAACCGCACCACCGGTGGTCTGATCCTGATCGACGAGCGGACCAACCGTACGGTGGCCGCCGGCATGATCGTCTCCACCTCCTAGACCGCCTCCGCTCTGCGGACCCGACCGCGCCGCGGTGATCCTCGGATCACCGCGGCGCGTTCGTCGTACCTGCGGGCGGCCGTGCCGCGGTGGTGGCGGTCAGATGCCGCGACCGCGGCGGTGCAGGGTGGCCAGTACCGACTCGACCGACACGATGCGGGCGGCGGCGGCCAGCGCGTTCGCGG
>JBAUUM010000902.1:0-38164 GCA_049582705.1 Actinocatenispora sp. | reverse complement strand
GCCGGGCCGACCTCGGCCGGCGGCGCGACGCGGCCGTCCGGCCGTGCCTGGTATTCGATCAGGCGGTGCGGGCCTTGGCAAGGGGGCTACCGGTCGGTGGACCCGGCCCGCAACACCGCCCGCCGCGTACCAGTTCGGGCGCCGCGTCCGGTTCCCCGATCTGGCCGTCCGGACGTGATCGGTTCGCCACCGATGAGTTTCGCGCCAACGTACGGTCTGTTCGGGTGGGCGGGCGGCGAGCGGGTCGCCCCATGACGGGGCGGGAACGTCGCCCCACGACGCTGAGGAGCGGGGATGAGCGGTTCGGGGCTCTCGACGGCACGGCTCGGGCGGATGCACGAGGTGCTGGGCGAATACGTCAGCCGCGGCGACCTGCCGGGCCTGGTCGCGGTGGTGGCCCGGCGGGGCGAGGCGCACGTCGGTGCCATCGGCACCCTGCAGGCCGGCGGCCGTCCGATGCGCCGTGACTCGATCTTCCGGATCGCCTCGCTCACCAAGCAGATCACGGCCGCGGCGGCGATGACCCTGGTCGAGGAGTGCCGCCTGCGGCTGGACGACCCGGTCGACGAGCTGCTGCCCGAACTGGCCGACCGCAGGGTGCTGAGCCGGCCGGACGCGCCGCTGGACGACACGGTGCCGGCGAACCGCGCCATCACGCTGCGCGACCTGCTGACGTTCCGAATGGGGCTGGGCGCGGTGATGGCACCACCCGGGTCGTACCCGATCCAGCAGGCGATGAACGAGGCCGGCCTGTCCCCCGGGCCGGGTGGCCCGTCGATCGGCCCCGACGAGTGGCTGCGACGGCTGGCGAGTCTGCCGCTGGTGTACCAACCCGGCGAGAAGTGGATGTACCACACCGGCTCCGACGTGCTGGGCGTACTGATGGCCCGCGCGTCGGGCCGCCCGCTGGAGGAGTTCCTGGCCGAACGGATCTTCCAGCCGCTCGGCATGACCGACACCGGGTTCCACGTTCCGGCCGACAAGCTGGACCGGCTGACCGCCGCGTACCAGCCGGACCCGGGAACGGGCGGACTCACCCTGGTGGACGACCCCGGGGACAGCCGCTGGGCCGAGCCGCCGGCGTTCCCGTCCGCCGGTGGCGGGCCGGGCCTGGTCTCGACCGCCGACGACCTGCTGGCGTTCCACACGATGATGCTGGGCAAGGGCCGGTACGACGGGCGGCGCATCCTGTCCCGACCGTCGGTCGAGCTGATGACCACCGACCAGCTGACCGAACCGCAGCGCGCGGAGAACGGGATCTTCTTCGACGGCGCGGGAGGCTGGGGTTTCGGGGTCAACGTCGTCACCCGCCGCACCGACGTGTTCAACTCGCCCGGACGGTTCGGCTGGACCGGCGGCACCGGAACCACCGCCTACACCGACCCCGCCGAGGAACTGGTGGGCATCCTGCTGACCCAGCGGCAGATGACCTCCCCGGCGACACCCCCGCTGTTCCGCGACTTCTGGACCTGCGCCTACCAGGCCATCGACGACTGACCCGCACCGCTCGGCCGGTACCGCCCGGGCGGGCGCCGCGTCCGGGCCGGCGGTCCGTACGACGATCTCCATCCGCAGTCAGCGGGCCCACGCTGGCAGCCCCAGAACGGAACGCCCGGTGCCCGCACCGGGCGTTCCACCGTCGGTCGCTACCCGGCGTCGTACACGGTGACCAGGCGCTGGGGTGCCTTGTTCCGCCAGGCGCGCTCGACGAGTTCCCGGACCCGCGCCTTCGACACCTTGGCCAGCTCGACCCGCAGGCCGACGAAACTCGTGGTGGCGCCGGGACGCCACACCTCCCGGTAAGTGGCGGGGTCCTTGGCCACGGCGCCGGACGCCTCCTTGAGGTCGACCGAGAACACCGCCGTCGCCTCCCCCTTGTCCATTCCGGCGAAGGCCGCGCCGTCGACCCTGAAGCCCGGCACCCGGAACCGGAAGTGGGTGAACTCCTCCACCTCGGGCAGGGCAGTGGCATATCCGCGGATTTCATCGACGGTGATCACAGGGACTCCTTCCGGCCTCCGACATGGAGGTACGGACAACGTAGCCGGGCGCGCGGGCCACCGCGCGTTGTTCCATCCGTACGGCGGGTTGAGCGTGTCGACGAACGGTGGCAGCATCCACGGGATCGGTGCGTCGTCACTGGTCCGCGGCCTGATGCGGATCTCGGCGTGGATCATGGCAGCGTCGGTGGCCGGGACGCGCCGACGCTGTCACAGCCCGGTGAGAGGGTGCGGCATGGCGCTCAGGACGAAGACCACGTGGTTCGGGGTGGTGTTGGACGCCCCCGACGCCCGCGAACTGGCACGCTTCTACGCGAGACTGCTCGGCTGGCGGATCTTCAACGAGTCCCCCGGTTGGGCGGACCTCGCACCCTCGGAGGACGCCGGGTACAACCTCGCGTTCGCCACCGAGGCGAACTACGCCCGGCCCGTGTGGCCCACGGTCGACGGGCAGCCGCAGATGTCGATGCACCTGGACCTGGAGGTCGACGACCTGGCCGAGGCCGTGGCGCACGCACTCGGGGCCGGCGCCACGCTCGCCTCCTTCCAGCCGCAGGACACGGTCCGGGTGCTGCTGGACCCGGCGGGCCACCCGTTCTGTCTCTACGCGGACACCAAAGACTGAGCACCCGGCCGGCGGATGTCCGCGGACCGGGCGGGACCGGTCACCGGTCCTGCGTCGCGTCCCCCAGGGCCGCGTCGAACCGGCCCCGCAGGTCGGCGAGGCGTTCGACCGGCTCGTTGGCGAACACCAGGCGCAGGTACCGGTGGCCCGACGGCCCCCAGCCGGTCATCGGAGTGGCGGCGACCCGGCCGTGCTCGAACAGCCGCTGGGAGGCCTGTTCGGGGCTGATGCCGAGTTGGGCCGTGTCCACGAGCAGCGACCATCCGCCGTGCGGCCGGACCACGGGGTAGCCGGTCAACTGGTCGAGGATGAGGTCGCACCGCTCCCGCCAGGTGGCCGTGGCGGCGGCGACGTCCGCCTCGGCGTCCGGGGCGGCGAGCGCCGCGGCGACCGCCTGCTGGGCGATGCCGACCTGGCACACGACGTTGGTGAGCCCGACCAGACCGACGTCGGCCATGATCGCCCGGGGCCCCACGACCCAGCCGACACGCCAGCCGATCATGCGTAGCTCCTTCGACGCGGAGCCGACGGTGATCGTCCGGTCGGCAAGGCCCGGATGCCGGGCGGGATGCACGGGCGCCGCGCCGTCGAAGCGGATGCGTTCCATGGCCGCGTCGTACACGACCCAGGCGCCGTGTTCGACGACCGGGCCGGCGATCGCGTCGAGGTGCGCGGGGCGCAGCAGCGCGCCGGTCGGCATGGCGGGACCCATCAGCAGCACGGCGGCCGTCCCGGGGCCGATGGCGGCGGCCAGCTCGTCCGGATCGGTCTGCCAGCCGTCGGCGGTGGGGTGGGCGGGCACGTGCCGGGGCACGCCGCCGGCCAACCGGATGCGGTTGACCAGACCGGCGTAGATGGGGTCGGCGAGCACGACCTCGCGGCCCGGCTCCACGGTCGCCAGCAGCGTGTTGAGGATCCCGTTCAGGCCGCCGGCGACGCTGACGCACTCGTGGACGGGGTCGTACTCGACACCGGCGATGCGCGACACGTGTGCGGCCGCCGCGGTGCGGAGCGGATGGTGCCCTTCGAACGGCAGGTAGCTGTTGGCCGCGTCGTCGTCGACGGCCCGACGGGTGGCCTCCACCGCGACGGCCGGCGGCGGGATGTCGGTGTCGAGGTTCTCCAGCCGGAGCATGTCGGGGTCGTTGGCGGCGTCCGCCCGGTCACCGACGTGGTTGACGCCGATCCCGGGGATGTGTCGCAGTCGGGACACGGTCATCGGTCACGCACCCGCACGGCTCGAACCCCGTCACCGCAGGTGCCTACTTCATTGGTCATCATGGCTGCCATACTAGGCACATGTCGTCCGAACCGGTCCGCCCGCTCGCCGCCAATCTGCGCCGCCTGCGCACCGCCGCCGGGCTGAGCGTCGTCGAACTGGCCCGCCGTTCCGGCATCAGCCGCGCGACGCTGACCCAACTGGAGACCGCCGGCGGCAACCCGACGCTGGAGACGCTGTACGCGCTGGCGAACAACCTCGGCATGCCCCTCGCCGACCTCATCGCGGACGCCACGCCGACCCACCCCACGCGGATCCTGCGCCAGGGCGACGGGCCGCACGCCGGCGGCAGCGTCGTCGACGCCTGGCTGCTGCACCAGAGTCGGACCGGTGACATGTCGGTCGAGATCTACGCGCTCACGATGCGCGGCGGAGCCACCCAGCTGTCCGAGCCCCATCCACCTGGTACGCGGGAACACCTCCACCTGCACTCCGGGCGGGTGCGCGTCGGGCCCGCGGACGACCCGGTCGAACTCGACGCCGGCGACTACGTCGACCATGCCGCCGACGTCCCACACCTGTACCAGCGGCTCACCGCGAAGCCCGTCAGCGCGACGCTGGTCATCAGCGCGCCCCGCTGACCCGCCGGTGCCCCGACACCGCACGCCGGCGCGGCGTCTCACTCCGCCCGGGGGACCTCGGCGAGTTCGAGCAGGGCGTGCGCGTCGACGACCGCGTGGATCGTGCACAGCCCCGCGCCCAGGATCACCGCGAGCCCGACTGCGTACAGCAGCCGGTAGCGAGTCTGCGGCGGGGTGAGCAGGGCCGCCACCCGCTGCGGCACCGGGCCGACCCTGCCCCGGATGGTCCCGCCGAGGTGCAGCGCGAGCGTGGACCGACGCCGCACGCTGTGCGCCCGCGCGAGGGCGGCCTTGCCGATCGCGTGCGCGGTGGCCCGGCGGTCGCCGGTGACCAGGGCGGCCTCCTCGTCCGCCCACCGCTCCAGGGAGTACGTGACCGCGGTCGCCAGCGGCCGCAGAAACGGGTTCAGGGCGACGGCGAAGTGCACCAGGCCCGCGAAGAGATGGTGGCGGTGCCGCAGATGTGCCTGCTCGTGCGCGATCAGGGCGACCCGGTCGGTGTCGTTGAGCGCGGAGTACATGCCGCTGGAGACCACGATGCGACCGGGCCGACCCGGCAGCGCGTACGCGTCGGGGGTCGGGTCGAGGACCACGGTGACCTGGTCGCGCAGGCCGCGCCGATGCCGCCGCGTCAGCTGCCGGGCGCGTACGTACCGCCAGGTGGTGGCACCAGCGGTGAGGAGCACACCGGCCAGCGCCACCGCCGCCAGGAGCCGGACCGGCCATGAGGTGGGGTCGGCCCGGCCGAGCGCCGGCACCGACCACTGCCCGAGCTCGGCCGCGACCGGCACGTGCGCCGCCCCCACCATGGCAAGGGTGGCCAGCGCCGCGGTGGAGCAGGACGCGAGGACGACCGCGATGACCGACAACAGCCACGTCGCGGCCCGCGGGTCCGCACGGCGCAGCAGCCCGCCGGTCGGTACGACGGCCAGCAGCGAGAGAACCAGCGGCAGGTAGACCGAGATGCGCATGCCCTCACCCGCCGTCGGTGCCGTCGGCGTCGTCGAGCAGGCTGCGCAGCAGCTGTTCGTCGGCGTCGGACAGGTCGGACACGAACCGGCTCAACACCGCCGTGCGGTCACTCTCCGCGGACAGGACCTCGTGCATCCGCAGGGCGGCGAGCCCCGCCTCGTCGGACACCGGCTGATAGGCGAACGCGCGGGTGCCGCTGCGCTCGCGCCGGAGCAGATGCTTGTCGTACAGCCGGGACAGCACCGTGACGACCGTGCTGTAGGACAGCGGCTCGGGCAGGCGTTCCCGAACCTCACCGGGCGTCAGGGCGCGACGCGCGCGCCAGAGCACCGCCAGTACCTCGTTGGCGAGGCTGCCCGGTGAGCGGCGGGGCGCTCGAGGTTCGTGCGGAGAGTCCATGGCACCGTCTACACCCTTGTGAGGAGCTGTTGGTCGTCTCAGACGGTACCCACCGGCAACGCCCCCAACTGTTCGTCGGATGCCGTGCCCGAACGGCGCGTGACCGCGCGAATCGACGATCGGCCCGGCCGGCGGTCCGAACCAACCGGGCCGACTCGTGGCACGCTGTGCAACGATGAGGCCCCGTTCCGTAGCGACGTAGGTAGTATCCGTGGAACATTCGGTGCGACGACCGGCCGGTGGGACACCACCGTGCGCGGCACCGGTGCACCGCGCCGCCGGCCGTACGCAGGATCGGAGAGAACGCCCCGATGGCGAACGTCGCACAGGCGCAGCAGTGGAACGGACGCGGCGGCGAGCACTTCATCTCCGAACGCGACCGGCACGACCGGATGCACGAACCGCTGACCCACCGCCTGCTTGTCGCGGCCGCGATCTCGGCGACCGACACCGTTCTCGACGTCGGCTGCGGTTGCGGCGCGACCACCCGGGCAGCGGCCCGGGCCGCCAGCCGCGGTCACGCCCTCGGCGTCGACCTGTCCGCCCCGATGATCACCGAGGCGCGCCGCATCGCCGACCGGGACGGCAGCACCAACGTGACCTTCCGGGCCGTGGACGCGCAGACCCACCCGTTCGTCGGGTACGACGTGGCCATCAGCAGCTTCGGCGTGATGTTCTTCGACGACCCGGTGGCGGCGTTCGGCAACATCGGCGCCGCGCTGCGGCCGGGCGGCCGGCTGGCATTCCTGTGCTGGCAGGACGCCGCGCACAGCGCGTTCTTCGCCGTCCCGTTCGGCGCCATCATCGCGCACGTCGGTCAGCCCCGGCGGGCCGACGATTACCAGCCGGGACCGTTCTCGCTGGCCGACCCGGACCGGGTGCGTGCGCTGCTGACCACGGCAGGCTTCCACGACATCGACGTCACCGGCCTCCACGAACCGCTGCGGCTCGGTGACGACGTCGCCGACGCGGTCGACTACTTCTGCGCCATACCCGCGGCGCGGTCCATGTTGGACACCGCCGGGGAGTCCACCGTCAGCGTGGTACGCGACGCGCTGACCGAGGCGTTGCTCCCGCACCTGGGCGCCGACGGGGTGCACCTGGGTTCGGCGACGTGGTTGGTGACCGCCGTCCACTGACCGGCCGCCCCGGTCCCGGCGCCCTCCGCCCGCCCGGTCGGGCCTCGTGCCGGCAAGGGGGAACGAGGCGGGGGTCAGCGCCGACCGATCGACGCCTGGAACCGGATCAGGTAGCCGTCCGGATCCTGGACCAGGAACTGTTCGACGCCTGCCTCGGTGTCCTCCCCGGTGCGGTACCACTTGACCTCGGGCGCCATGAACAGCGGCCACCCGGCGCGTTCCAGCGCGCCCAGCAACGGGGCGACACCGGGGACACCGATCTGCAGGTTGATGCCGCGGCCCAGCGGCCGGTCCAGTTCGCCGGTGCGCCAGTTCCTCCCGATACCGGCCTCTTCCAGCATGAGATGCGCCGCGCCGGAGGCGAGGTACGCGAAGCCCTCGTCCCGCCGGTCGTAGAGCACGTCGAAACCGCAGAGTCCACACCAGAAACCCAGGCTCGTGTCGAGGCTGCCCACCAGCAGCTCCGGCACGAGCGCGGGGAACTCGGGCCGCCGCGTCCCGGCACTGGCTTCCATGCCGGCCATCGTGGCAGCCCGCTGCCAGCCACCGCTTCCCGGTCGCCTGCTGGACACGCGTGGCCCGTCGGTACGGTGGATCCCGGTCAGGACACAGGCGACGGATCACGGTGAGCGATGCACACTGAACGGCACACCGAACCCGCCGACGTGGCGGAACTGCGGGAGCGGCTGCGACACGTCTACTGGATCGGCGGTGGCAGCGGAGCGGGCAAGTCGACGATGGCCGGCCGCCTGGCGACCCGGTACGGTCTGCGCCGCTACGTGACCGACGACGTCATGTCGGACCATGCCGGCCGCAGTACTGCCGAGGACAGCCCGCTGCTGCACGCGTTCCTGGGCATGGACATGGACGAGAGATGGGTGGACCGCTCCCCGGAGACCATGCTGGAGACGTTCCACTGGTTTCGGGGCGAGGGCTTCGGTCTGATCGTCGAGGACCTGCTCGGCCTGCCGCGGGAACCCGGTGTGATCGTCGAGGGCTTCCGGCTGCTGCCTCACCTCGTGAGCCCGCTTCTCGCCGTGCCCGGTCACGCCGTCTGGCTCATCCCGACACCCGGCTTCCGCCGGGCCGCGTTCGACAGCCGGGGTTCGACGTGGGGAATTGCCGGCAGGACCAGCGATCCGGAGAGGGCGCTGAGCAATCTCCTCGAGCGGGACCGGCTGTTCACCACGCGCCTCCGTCAGGAGACGCGGCGGCTCGACCTGCCCGTCATCGAGGTCGACACGACCGTGACCGAGGACGATCTGGCCGACCGGGTGTCCGGGCTCTTCGGGCTCTGAACGAACGCCGGCCCGGCTGCCGGGATGACCGCCACGCGGTCAGTTCGCGCGCCACCCGCCGCCAGGTCGGCCGAGGCCGTCGCGGACCAGGACTCTAGGCCGGTACGGCACCGGCGATGACGGTGGCCACGACCTTGCGGATGGCGCCCGGCTCCGGCTGGGTGCCGTCCCGGCCGGCGAACAGGAGGTGCCCGGCCCCGATCAGGGTGAGCGCGAGCGTGTCGACATCGGCGTCCGCCGCGACGCGGCCCAGTTCCCGTTCGGTGGTGAGGTACGCGGCGATCATGGCTGTCGCCTCCGCCAGGACCGGGACGCCGGCCGGCCTGACCTCGCGCAGCCGGGTCCGCAGCGCGTCCCGGAAGGTGATGAGGCCGACGATCGCCACCGCGACCGTCTCGAACAGGTCCGCGAGGGCTCCGGCGAGGTTGTCGGCGACGGTGCCGGTCCCGGCCGATCGACACAGCGCGGCTGCCCGGTCGTCGATGCGGCTGATCCGGTCCAGTACGAGTTCGGTGAGGAAGGCGTCGAAGTCGGCGAAGTGCCGGTGCAGGACGCCCTTGGCGCAGCCAGCCTCCGTGGTGACCGCGCGACTGGTCAGCGCGCTCGGTCCGGCCCGGAGCAGGAGACGCTCCGCGGCGCCGAACAGTTGCTCGCGTGCGTCGCGGATCGCTATCCCAGTCGGCACCGTACGTCTCCTCCGTGTCATGCCCTTGTCGCGACCCCACGGGCGCACGAGTGGGCGGACGCCCATTTATAGTGGGGCGCATGACCACCGTACCGCCGGAGCGGGCGCCTTCTTCCGAGCGCGAGCCGCACAAGATCCGACAGATGGCGGAGTCGTTCGGGGTGGACGCCGAACGCTACGACCGTGCCCGGCCCAGCTACCCCGACGCCCTGGTCGAGGCGATCGTCGCCGCCAGTCCGGGACCTGACGTCCTCGACGTCGGCTGCGGCACCGGCATCGAGGCCCGGCAGTTGCAGGCGGCCGGCTGCAAGGTTCTCGGCGTCGAGCCCGACGCACGGATGGCGGAGTTCGCGCAGCGCAGCGGCGTCGAGGTCGAGGTCGCGACCTTCGAGGAGTGGGACGACGCCGGCAGGGACTTCGACGCGGTCGTCGCCGGAACCGCCTGGCACTGGGTGGACCCGGTCGCCGGGGCGGGCAAGGCGGCGCGGGTGCTGCGTCCCGGCGGCCGGCTCGCGGCGTTCTGGCACGTGTTCCAGCCACCGACCGAGGTGGCGGAGGCCTTCGCCGCGGTGTACCAGCGGGTGGTGCCCGACTCGCCGTTCAACCTTCAGCCGAAAAAGCCGGCACTGGACGGGTACCAGGTGCTGCTCACCAAGGCCGCCGACGGGATCCGAGCCGTGGACGGGTTCGGCGAACCGGAGCAGTGGCGATTCGACTGGGAGCACACCTACACGCGGGACGCGTGGCTGGACCAGCTACCCACCCAGGGCAGCCTCACCCAGCTTCCGCCGGACAAGCTGGCCGAGGTGCTGGAGGGCGTCGGGGCCGCCATCGACGCGATGGGCGGCAGTTTCACGATGAGCTACACGACGGTGGCGGTCACCGCGGCACTGACCGATACCGTTTGACCTGCGGATTCATTTTCTCGCGTAAAGGGCGCTCGCCAGTGCGGCGCGCGCTCTTTACCGGTCCTCGTGCACCGGCTCTCGGAATCGACACCATTTACGGGCCGAATCACTAGTTTTTGCCCCCACATTGAGGTACCCGAACGGCGACCATGGAGGCGCACGCACCACAGCCTTTTCGCACCGCCCAGGAGACCCATGATCCGTCGGACTTCTCCTTGTGGAGAACTACCCGCAACAACGAACACCATGCTCCAGCCATCTGTACGGACACATTCCAGAATGCCTGGTGACACCATCCTCGAAGACCCACCATTGCTCACCCCCAGGCAGACCGAGGTCGTCCGGCTCGCCGTTCTGGGCCTGACCTCGAAGGAAACCGCTCGTCGACTGGGCATATCGAAGAACACGGTGGACGAGCACCTGAGTGAGGCCCGGCGCCGCGTCGGCGCACCCACCAAGTCCTGCCTGATCGGCTGGGCCGTCGCCTCCGGGATCGTGCGCTACGAGGCGAATACCTGAAAGTCGGCATCATTCCCATGGTGGCGGTCGGCACTACCCCCTGTCCTGCCAATGGCCGTACGCCGGGCCCGAATGGTCACCTCGCCGTCAGTACTCTCCGGTCGTTTCCGTGAACACCTGGTGCAGGAGCCGCGCGAATGGCTCCGGTTGTGCCTGGAAACCGGTGTGATCGTCGGGAAAGTCGACAATGGCGGTGCCCAGGTGATCGGCGAGGGCGACCGCGGTCCGTTGGTAGAGCTGGCCTTTCGACGCGATTCCACCGGCCACCACGATCCGGGTCGACGCCGCGCGGAGCGCGGCCAGGTCGGGACGGTAGAGAGTGGTGGGGCGCAGAATGTGCCGGAAGAACCGGTCGAGGATGGCCCGGACATCGGTCGGCGGGGTGAACGATTCCGGGTCGGGCGTCTCCTGCTGCCCGATCTGCCCGCCGCGCCGTGAGGAGAAGCCGATGTCGGTCATGGCCGTGTACTTCTTCAGCGCCGCGTCACGTCCGTCCCGGGCGTACGTGTCGCACACCTCGGCGATCGTGGCCCGTACCTGCTCGCTGTCGGGAAGCAGCTCGGCCAGCGGCGGTTCGTGGGCGACGAGGACGCGTACCTGCTCGGGGTGCCGGCTGACCAGGGCGACTCCGGTGACGGCCCCGCCGCTGTTGCCGAACACGTACGCGGGCCCGGCGTCCAACTCGGACACCAGCCGGTGGACGTCGTCGGCGAGCAGCTCCGGCGTCGCGTCCTGGGTCGGATCGTCGAGCGTGCTGCGCAGGATCCCGCGGGGATCGTAGGTCACGACGGTGTACTCGTCGGCGAGCAGCTCGGCGATCGCCGTGAACCCTCTGCTGCCCATGGGCGCACCGATCATCAGGAGCAGCGGACCCGCGCCGCGGACGTCGTACTGCAGGCGTGCGCCCGGTACGTCCAGGACGTGGGTCGTCGGGTTGGCGTTCCCCATGGTCAGCAGTTCCCTTTCGTGGTGTTGGACGACGAGTTCAGGCCCACCGCAGGTCGAGTGGGAGCCGCTTGACGCCGTTGATCCCGCGCGGATCGTGGAACTCGATACCGGCGCCGGCCGACAGTTCGGTCCAGCGGTTGAACATGAGTTCCAGGGCGATCTGGGCCTCCAGCCGGGCCAGCGGTGCGCCCACACAGAAGTGGATCCCGTGGCCGAAGCTCAGGTGCGCGTTGGGCTGACGACCGATGTCGAAGCGGTCCGGGTCGGGGAACTGCCGTTCGTCCCGGTTGGCCGAGGCCAGCCACGTGACGATCATCTGGCCCGCCGGCACCGTGTGCTCGCCGATCTGGACCTCCCGGGTGGTGCGCCGGGTGATCGGGGCCAGCGGTGTGCGGTAGCGCAGGACCTCCTCGATCGCGGTGGGCAGCCCGCTCGGGTCGGCGCGCAGCGCCGCGAGGGCGTCGGGGTGCTCGGTCAGGCTCAGCACCGAGTTGCCGATCAGTACGGTGGTGGTGATGTGCCCGGCGAGCAGCAGCAGGCTGACGAATCCGACGATCTCCTCGTCCTCCAGGCCCTGCCCGTTCACCTCCGCGGTCACCAGGTCGCTGATCAGGTCGTCCTTGGGTTCGGCGCGACGGGACCGGATGTGGCCCAGGCAGTACGGGTTCATCTCGCGCATGACCACCGCCATGGTCTGCACGCGCTGCTTGTTCGGGATGAGGCCCGTCTGGCTCTCCGGCGACACCAACGCCTCCGCCCACCGCCGGAACGTCGGACGGTCCTCCGCCGGGATCCCGAGCAGGTCGGTAATGACGATCACCGGCAGCGGGTAGGCCAGGTCGGAGACCAGTTCGATCCGCTCCGAGCCCTGCATCGCGTCGAGCAGGTCGTTGGTGACCGCGGTGATGCGGGGGGCGAGCTGGGCCACCGCACGCGGCGTGAACGCCCGGCTGACCAGGGTACGCAGCTTGCGGTGCTGCGGCGGGTCCTTGCGCAGCACGTTGCCCCGCCGGAAGATGTCGACGTCCTTGTCCGACGGGCCGACCCCGCTGAAGTCGGACGAGAAGGTGGCCGGGTCGTCCAGTACCTGCGACGCGTCGGCGTGCCGGAAGACGTGCCAGACGCCCGCCTTCTCGTCGTGACTGACCGGGTTGTCGTCCCGCATCCGTCGGAACCAGGCCAGGATCGACTCGACGTCGGTCGCCTGGTCGGCCAGGCCGAGGCCCTGTTCGGTCGTGCTCATCGCGGTTGTCCCCCTGGGGTCAGGAATCCCGTCGCGGCGGGTGTCGGCGGCTCGGTGGTCCGGAGGCGAGGCGTCAGTACGATTCCTTCGCGTTCAACCGTCCCGGCGCGTAACGCTCACCCGGGCGGGGCTGGTAGTGCGCCCAGCGCGGCTCGTCGCCGGTGGGGTGGTCACCGAGCACCACGACGCGCAGGCCGGTACGGCGCTCGGCGTAGTCGTCGACCGCGTAGTGCTGCGTGACCCTGTTGTCCCAGATCGCCACGTCACCCTCCCGCCACCGGTAGCGGCAGGTGAACTGGGGGGACGTGGAGTACTCGCGGAGATACTGCAGCAGCGCGTCGCTCTCGTTGCGGCTGAGCTGCGCGATGTGCGAGGTATGCGTCCCGTTGACGAACAGGGCGCGCCGCCCGGTCTCCGGGTGGACGCGCACGACGGGGTGCTCGGCGCGGCTGTCCAGGCCGGGGATGTGGATCGCGTGCACCGCGGTGAGGCCGTCGAGCATCTCCCGCAGCGGGGCGGACAGCCCTTCGTAGGCCAGGTACTGGTTCGACCACATCGTGTCGCCACCCCGCCCGGGGCTGCGAACGATCTGCAGGACTGAGCCGATGGGCGGGTTCGACGTGTACGTCATGTCCGTGTGCCACATCGGGATCTTGCCGTCCTGCTCCGAGTCGATGATCTGGATCTCGGGATGCCCGTCGAGGTGCGGCAGGTAGGGATGGACCTCCAGCTCGCCGAACCGGCGGCCGAACGCGACCCGGGACTCCGGCGACCAGTCCTGCTGGTCCGGGATGAAGATCACCAGGTACTCCAGCAGCAGCCGACGCAGCTCGACGAAATCCTCGTCGGTGATCTCCGCGAGTCGCACGCCGTGTATCTCGGCGCCCAGGGCACCGGACAGCGGCCGGACGTCGAGGGCCGTCCTGAGCGATTCTGACATCTTCCCCACCTTCCGTTGTTCTTCCCGACATGCGTTCATCCCGCGTCCCGGCCCGGCGATCACTCCGACGCGGTGCCGGCGCGTGCCCGGCGATCGGGCAGGACGCCGAGCTGGACGAGCCGGTCCCGGGTGCCCAGCGGACGCATGCCGAGGCCCGACATGTTGTACGTGGTCAGGTAGCTCAACCGGGTGTTCCTCGCGGTGCCCCTCAGCAGCCGCCGGCCCAGCATCCGGCCGGCGCGCGACGTGCTGGTCATCATGCGGGTGGCGTTGTGGCTCATGGTGTGGATGTCCCGGATCCGGCCCAGGCGTTCGTCCTGGTAGCCACGCAGCGCCCGGTCGACGGCCGCTTCGTCGGTGACCTCGACACCGGCCAGCTGCGTCGCGAGCGCGTGCGCGTCGCCGATGGCCGTGTTCATTCCCTGTGCCGTCAACGGATGCACCCCGTGCGCCGCCTCCCCGATCAGGGCGATGCCCGGCCGCACGAGGGACCGGGCACGGTACTGCCAGACCGGTAGCAGCTGCCGGCTGTCCAGCCCGTCCTTGAACGCCGCGGCGAGCGCACCGAGCGCGGGCACGTCGTCGACGAGTTCGTCGCACCAGCGCCGCAGCCGCGCCGGATCCGCTTTCCTGAGTTCGTCGGCGGCCACCTGGACGTAGACCCGTGTCCGGTCGTCCGGCAGCGGATAGATCATCACCAGCCCGCGACGCGTCACGTACGCGGACACCTCGTCGGACACCGCGGGCGTGCCCGGAAGTTCGAACGACAGGAGCCGGTGGCCGTACGCGACGGGCTTCGCGACCATCCCCGACAGCCGACGCAGCCCCGAGGACATGCCGTCGGCGGCCACCACGAGCCGCGCCCGGATCTCGTACCCGCGCCCGCCGTCGGTGACCCGTACGCCGGCGGTCCGGCCGTCGGCGTCCCTGACCACGTCGTCGACCCGTACGCCCCGGCGCCACCGCACCGTCTTGCCGAGCGACTCCCCCAGGCAGTCCAGGATCGTCGAGTAGTCGTGCGACAGCATCCAGGACCGCTCGCCGTCGAGCGTCCCGAAGTCCATCGTCACCAGCTCGGTACCGTCGGGGTTCCGGGCGACGAGCCGGTGCAGGCGGACCGCCCGCCGGGTCTCGAGGGCGTGCAGCACGTCCCAGCCGTGCAGGATGTTCAGCGAACCGGGCTGCAGGACCTCGCCCTTCGCCACCGGCGGCTGCCGTTGCTTCTTGTCCAGCAGGACCACGTCGAGTCCGAGCTGGCCGAGGGCGCAGGCCGCGGCCAGGCCGGCAACTCCGGACCCGCAGATCACCACGTCGGCTTCACTCGGATCGGCCGCCTCGGGTTCCGTCGTCATGACGCCTCCTGCCCTGCGAGCGGAGTGCCGGCCAGCGCGTCCCGGTAACTGCCGAGTGCCGTGAGGGCGAGTCCGTTGGCGATCAGGCCGTCCACGTAGTACGCGAAGTCGCGGATGTGCATGCAGACCGGGCCTGCCTGCCACAGTCCGTCGGGTTGCTGGGCGGTCAGGATCCAGTCCGCGGCGCGGCGCAGGTTCGGGTCGTCGGCCGGGACACCGGCGACGAGCAGTGCCCGCAGCGCCCACGCGGTCTCCTCGACGGTTCCGGTCGAGGGGTCGTCGCCGAGTGTCCCCGTGTCACCCGGACCCCAGGACCCGTCCGCGAGCTGGGAGCGCAGCAGCGCGTCCCGGGCCCGCCGGGCGACCTCATGGTCGGTGACCCCGGCGCGGCCGAAGGCCACGAGCACCAGCGCGGTGCCCGGGGTCCGCCCCCGGTACCACAGTGCCCCGTACGTGCCGTCCTCCTGCTGGTGGGCGAGCAGCCAGTCCACGGCCCGGAGAATCCGGGGGTCCCGCGGCGACGCGCCGTTGTCGATCAGGACCTCGACGCACTGCGCGGTCACGTACGGGCAGGGCCCGTCGTTCGGCAGCGTGGTGTCGGGCACGAAGGTCCCCCAGGAACCACGACCGTCCTGCCGGGACTCCAGCCACCGCAGCCCACGACGCAGGTGCTCGTCCGGCTCCCCGGCGCCGAGAGCGGACAGCACGTTGGCGCTGTCGAGGATGTTCGGCCAGCCGCGCGGACCCTCCCAGCCCCACCCGCCGGCGGGGGTGCCGTACAGCGGGAACGGTTCGTCCTGCTGGCAACCGCGCAGCCACTCCCGCGCCCGCGCCACCCGGGGATCGTCGGCGTGGCCGGCCTCCGCGAGGCCCCGCGCGACGTAGGACCCGCCGATCAGGTCGAGGCCCTGCATGATGTGCCAGGAGCCGTCGGGCTGCGCGTTCGACCGCAGGTACGCCACGGCGTCGCCGATCGTACGGCTCGGTGCCCCGGCACAGTGCAGGCCGATGCACACCACCGCGACCAGCCAGTTGTCCCCGCCGTACCCGCCGCGGTCGTTCTCACCGCGCTCCATCTGTGCCAGTACGCGGAGCCCGGTGCGCCGGGCCAACCGGAACAGCAGACGTCGAAGTCCCTTCGGCGGGCTGTGGTGCGCCTGGATGAACGCCATGGCCACGACGGGGGCCATCCGGAACGACAGGCGGCCACGCCAGAGCCGTCGGGGCAGCAGGAGCAGCTCCAGCGGGATGCGGCGGGACCCGTGCATGTCCTGCAGCCCGGCCAGTACGAGGAACGTGGTGGCCATGTGCGCCATGCCCGGGTCGGACAACGCGTCCACGCCGCCGTGCGAGGCCAGCAGCTCCTGCGCGCGCCGTACCGGCTCCGGCGGCGCGAGCGGAGCCAGCAGGTGCAGCGTCGCCGCCGTGACCACCGTGGGCACCAGTTGCGTGGCGGCGCCCGCGACGCCACCCCAGCCGCCGTCGGCGTTCTGGGCGTCCACCAGCCACCGGACTCCCCGTTCGATCAGCTCGTGGGAGCCTTCGCGGTTGGTGAGGTGCAGGGCGGCCACCGCGCCGGCGGTACCCAGTACCGCGGTGGGTCGGCGGTTCGGCCAGGAGCCGTCGGGGCGCTGCGCCGCGAACAGGGCCTCGGCGGCCTGCGCGATCGACGTCTCGACACGACTGTCCACAGCTGCGCACATGGGGCACCGTCCTCGGGTCGTCAGTTCAGCGGCTTCGAACGGGACGTCCCGAACGACGCCAACGCCGGCGTGGCCGCGACCTCGGCGGCGGGATGTTCGCGGGGCTCCGGCGAGAACTCGTGCCGGGACCGCATGGCGCGCTGGGTGCCAAGCGTGACGGCCAGCATCGGTACGAGAATCGCCAGTGCCACGGGCAGTCCGAGGCTCGGCACCAGCAGGGCGCCGGCCAGCACGAGCCGCTCGGCGACGAGCACCTCGTGCGAGCGCAGGGCGACCCGTGAGGTCAGGCCGCCTCCCGCGGTGAACAGAATCCCGAAGGCGTAGACCGCGAGCCCCACCGCGAGCACGATCATCACCAGGTACAGCCCCCGGGTGTGCGGCAGCGTGACGAGACCCGCCACCGCCGCCGTGACGGCCAGGCCGTACAGCCCGACGGCGGTCCACGTCGCGGCCCGGATCCCGTGCCGTACCGCGAAGGTGACGTAGCCGCCCTCGCGGTCGCCGGCCACGTCCCGCAGCGTTCCGACGAGGTTCGACGCGGCGTCGTGCGCCCAGAACACCAGCGCGAAGGGCAGCAGGCCGACCAGCGGGTGCGGCGCCGCCATCATCTCGCCGAACAGGAACGCCGCGCCGGTGAGCACGCCACGCACCAGGTTGCCCCACAGCCCGCGCGCCTTGAAGAAGCCGTTGTACGAGACCGCCCCGCCGATCCCGCCGATCAGTACGACGACCGTCAGCCAGTTGACGCTCAGCGCGATCACGCAGGCCGCGGCGGCCAGGACCGCACCGCAGGCGAGTGCGGTCGACGGCCGGATCTGACCCGACGGTATGGGTCGCTGCGGCTTGCTGATCGCGTCGAGGTCGCGGTCGAGGTAGTCCCCCAGATAGTGCGCCGCCACCCAGATCAGGGTCGGTACGAGCCAGGCGGCGGCCAGGCGCGGGAGCGTGTGCCGGTCGGCGGCCAGGGTCTCGCCGGCCAGGCCGACCAGACCGACGTACCAGAGCGTGTACGGCCGCCACGTCCGTACGTGGGCGGACAGTGTCGTGGCGAGCCGGCGGCCGCGCATGTCAGACCCTCCGCCCGGACGCGTAGTCCGCGATCTCGCTCAAGGTCGCGACGCTCTTGTTGTCCGGCAGTGCCGCGAGGCAGTGCTTGGCCTTGCGGATCATCTCGGCGGCGTGTTCGCCGGCCGCCTCCCGGGCACCGGTCGCCGCCACGATCCCGCACACCCGGGCGTAGGACTCGCCGCCCGGGTGTTCCTCGCGGAACGCCCGCTCCAGTTCCTCCCGGTCACCGCCGCTGGCCCGCTGGTACGCCAGTAGCAGCGGCAGGGTGGGCCGGCGGTTCTCCAGATCGCTCTCGCGGGGCTTGCCGATGAGTTCGGAGCTGCCGTCGAACGCGAGCAGGTCGTCCCGGATCTGGAACGCGGTGCCCAGGTGGCTCCCGAACATGCCGAGCGCCTCGATCCACTCCTGCCGGCCGGTGCCGAGGATCGCGCCGACCCGGCAGGCCGACTCGAACAGCACACCGGTCTTCAGCTGCGCCATCGCCAGGTACTGCTCCACGGTGCAGTGCAGATCGCCGGCGAGTTCGGCCTCCAGCAACTGACCGCGGCACAGGCTCAGACCGGCCGAGGCCATGGCCGCGACCACGGCCACCACGTCGGCGTCCGAGACGCTCTCCGGCCGCGGGCCCGTCAGCGCCGCGAAGGTCTCCAGGATCAGCCCGTCGCCGACGACGATCGCGGCGGGAACGCCGAACTCGGCCTGCACCGAGGGACGCCCGCGCCGCATCCGGTCCTCGTCGATGATGTCGTCGTGGATCAGCGTGGCGACGTGCAGGTACTCGACGGCGAGCGCCAGTTCGGTGAGGTCCTCCGCGAAGCCTCCGACGCACCGCGCCGCCTCGAGCACGAGCAGCGGACGGAGCATCTTCCCGGGCGGGACCAGCGCGTACTCGGAGATCCTGCCCAGCTGGTCGTCGCTGCGCCCACGCCAGACAGCGAGCAGGTCGCGCTGCAGGATGTCGCGGTCGGCCAGGAGTGCGACCAGGTCCGACAGTTCCGCTTCCCGGATATCGGCCTGCTCATCCGTGGTCCGCATCGCGGGCACGACCTTCCTCGCTCGCGGCGTGACCGGCGACCGCCATCTGGGTGGATGCGCCGCCGCCGGCCGGTGCCCACGGCTCGCTGTCCGGCAGGTCGATGACGTTGTGCAGGGTGCCGATGCCCGCGATCGTCACCTCGACGCGGCTGCCGACGGCCAGCGGACCCGAGCCCGTGGGGGTCCCGGTCAGGATCACGTCGCCGGGCAGCAGGGTCATGTACTCACTGACCAGGGCGATGACCTCGGCGACCGGGCTGATGAGGTCCCTGGTACTGCCCCGCTGCCGGGTCTCGCCGTCCACCAGGCAGGTGATCTCGACATCCTCCGGGTCCAGGTCCGTCGCCAGCCAGGGACCCAGCGGCGTGAAGCTGTCGAAGTGCTTCGCCCAGACGGGTGGGTACGCCGGCCGTGCCGGCGCGTTGCCGGCCGCGGGCTCCGGCGCGCCGTCGGTACGCGGTCGGGCGTACGCGGTGATGTCGTTCGCGCAGGTGTATCCCGCCACGACCTCCGTCGCGTACCGGGCCGGGACCCTCGTGCAGCGCACCCCGATGACGACGGCCAGTTCGGCCTCGTGTTTCAGCTCCCACGCGGCGCCGGGATGACCGACCGGGTCACCGGTACCGGCCAGCGACGACGGCGGTTTCAGTACGACCGGGGCGGAGGCGGCACCCGCCCGGCGACGAATGTCCGTGGCGGTCCGGCCCTCCGGCGGGTAGTTGAGGGCCATGCAGGCGATCTTGGTCGGCTCGGCCGGCGGCAGGAGCGTGACCTCGCTGAGCGGGCGGGTACGACCGGCGCGTGGCACCCAGCGCCCGGCGTCGTACTCGACGGGAACGAGGTGGTCGCCGGCCGGATCGTGTTCGACGCGCCCGTATCCGCGTCGGCCACCATCGGCGTATCTGCAGACGAGCATGCAATGTCCTTCCTTGCCGTACCGGGCGGGGTGGAGCGCCTCACCAGGTCACGGGCAATTCCGCCAGGCTCAGCGTGACGTGACCGCCCCGCCAGGTCAGGCTTTCCGGCGGCACCGCAAGGCTGAGCTCCGGGAAACGCCGGAGAATCGTCGAGAACGCCGTTCTCATTTCCAGCCTCGCCAGGGCCGCGCCGAGGCAGTGGTGGGCTCCGTGGCCGAATGCGAGATGCGGGTTCGGCTGCCGGCCGATCTCGAATCGGTCGGCCCCGGGAAAGGTTTCGTCGTCCCGGTTGGCGGCGTTGATGGACAGCTGTACCAGGTCACCCGCGCGTACGAGCTGTTGGCCCAGCCAAACGTCTTCGGTCGCTATCTGGACACGGTTGAGGTCGATGACCGGCTGATAGCGGAGTATCTCCTCGATCGTCGGGTCGAGCAGTTGCGGTTCATCGCGCAGTTTCGTCAGCTGGTCGGGATTCCGGAACAGTCTGAGCAGCCCGGCACTGATCGCCGTCTGGGTCGTTTCGAGACCGCCGGCGAGGATGACGATGGCGAGCGAGATGAGTTCCTCGTGGCTGAGCCGTTGCTCGTCGTCATGGGCACGAATCAACGTGCTCAACACGTCGGCGTCGGAGGGGTGTCCATTCTTCAGGTCCACGCGCTTTGCCCGGACCGTGCGATCGATATAGCCGCTGAACTCCCGCCATGCCGATTGGTCGACACCGCCGTTGCCCACCGCGGTGATGCGGTCGCACCAGCTGCTGAGCTTGTCGTGGTCGGCGGTGGGGAATCCGAGCAGTTCGCAGATGACCATGCTGGGAAGGGGCGCCGCGAGGTGGTGGACCAGATCCGCCGGCGGACCGACCTCTTCCATGCTGTCCAGCAGCCTGTCGGTCATCTCCTGTACGCGCGGTCGCAGGCCGTCGATCTGCCGGACGGTGAACGCCTTCGACACCAGGCCGCGCAGTTCGAGGTGCGGGCGGCCGTCCATGTTCACCGTTCGCATCGTGCTTCCGGCGCCGGATTGCGTGGCGGCACCGGGTTGCGTGGCGGCGCGCACGCCCGCGATGTCCCGGGTGAACCCCTCGCCGGCGAGCACCGCGCGGACGTGCTCGTGCCGGGTCACCAGCCAGGCGGTCTGCCCGTCCGACAGGCGGACCCGGGGCAGGGTCTCCTGGCCACGCAGCCTGTCGAGGTCCGGCGGGAGCTCGCCCGCGTGGTCCGCCGAACTGGGGAAGTCGATGACGTGGTCCATTGGAGGGATTCCGATCTGCGCGGCCCGAGCGGATGACGCGATGCGGCGACCAACGCTGTCCGGCACCGTGCGGTCCAGACCGGCAGGACGCGTCGATGCCTGTGGTGGCGGGGACGGACGACGATCAGCGGAGAGTCCGGACCCGAGGTCGACGCGGCGACACCCCCGGTACGCCGACGCACGCACATCGCCTGCACAGTCACCCGGCGCGCACGGCGACGGCCACCCTCTGCATGGACCTGCCTGACGTCATCGACAACCCCGTAACCAGCAGCGGAGACAGCACACAATGCGCCGTCACCGCAGCCTGACCTATAGCCAGAGCGACATTGCCGGACACCACTGCCGACAACAATCCCCGATTTTTGGGGGTACCTGGCCCACGATTCCCGTGCTACGATTCCGCGCCTCCTGGTCGATCGCATGCGATTGGACCCTGAGTGATGCCGGGGCTCCTTGCGCCCTCGATACGGACCGTCGGACATCGACCGGCGCGGGAGTGGTCGCCGCATCCGCAGGGCCCGGCTTTCCCGGCTTCCGTACCGCCGGGCCCGGTGATACGGTTCGGCCTGAGCACGAGGTGATGGAATGCATTGGCGGAAAACACGAGTCGGGACGACGTGGTAATGGAAACGCATGACCCTGAGGCCGAACGTGTCCTGGCCCGCCTCGAATCGATGCTGACAGAAGTGTGGGATCAGCGTCCGACCGGTGTACCGGTGGACAGCGACGCGTCACTGCTGAGCCTCGGCGTCGATTCACTCACTCTGGTGCTTCTGCTCGACAAGGTCGAAGCCGAATTCCGCGTCGACTGGGACACCAGCGCCCCTCCCGGGGCTTTCAGTTCCCTGCGCTCCATTGCGAATTTCGTGGCGGAAAGAAACTCCGACGGCACGACGGGCCACGAGCTGCGTTCGGGAGAACCGGCATAGGGAGAGAAGTGCGAACGCAGGGCACCTACCTGGCCGGAATCGGAGTCTTCCTTTCCGAGACCCACAGCATCGAATCCGTGGTGCGGCGAGGGCTGGTCCCGGCGGACACGGCGGAGAGCTGTGGAATCTCCGGCGTGGCCGTCGCCGGGCAGCTCTCCGCGCCCGAGATGGCGCTGCGGGCGTCGACACGCGCGCTCACGGACAGCGGGCTGAGCGCCGAGGACATCGGGCTGCTCCTGTACACCGGGGTCTGGCACCAGGGCCCGGACGGCTGGCACCCGCAGTACTATCTGCAGCGGCATCTGCTGGGCGACGACCTGCTCGCGGTCGAACTCCGGCACGGCTGCAACGGCATCTTCAGCGCCATGGAACTGGCGGTGCCGTACCTGGCCACCTCCAACGCCCGGGCGGCACTGCTCACCGCCAGCGACAACTTCGGCACCCCGCTGATCAACCGGTGGGACCTCGGAGACGGGCTCGCCTTCCTGGGCGACGCCGCCAGCGCCGTGGTACTCAGTACGTCGCCGGGGTTCGCGGAGCTGCTCTCGCTGTGCACGGACACGTTCTCGGAGATGGAGCAGGCGCACCGGTCCGGGGAGCCGCTGTTCCCGCCCGGCGCCACGACCGGCACACCGCTGAGCTTCGGCGCGAGAGCCGCGAGCTTCCAGGAGACTGCCACCGAGGAGGGCGACTGGGTACGCCTCCTGCTGGGCCACCAGAAACGCAACCTGGAATGCGTGGGTCGCGCGCTGGACGAGGCCGGCGTGGCGGCCGGCGACATCAAGTACGTCCTCACCCACAGCATGCCGCGGCAGGCGGCCAGCTCGTACCTCAAGATTCTCGGGTTCTCCCTGGACCGGTCGACCTGGGAGTTCAGCAGGACCGTCGGCCACCTCGGTGCGAGCGATCACCTGGCAGCACTGCACCATCTGCTGGCCACCGGCCGCGTCGAGGCGGGGGACACCCTGCTGCTGTGCGGTTTCTCCCCGGGCGTGACGTACAAGGCGGCGGTCGTACGCATCCTCGATCCTCGTCCGGTCCGGGACCGGGAGGCGTAGCCCGATGGACTTCGATCTGTCTCCGGAGCAACGGGACCGGACCGACCACGTCCGCCGTGGCGCCGGCACGCTGCCTGCTCCCGAGCCAGGCAACGCCGCGGACCGTGATGCCTGGCGGGCCGCGGCGGAGCTCGGCCTGACCGGTCTCTGCCTGCCGGCCGAGGACGGCGGCGGCGGACTGGGCGCGCTCGACACCGCGCTGTGCCTCGAGGCGTTCTGCGACGGCGGCGCGGACACCGGCCTGGCCTTCGGGATCGCGGCGCACCTGCTGGCCTGCGGCATCGTCCTCACCGAACACGCACGGGATCCGGTACGGGCCGAGCTGCTGCGCGGCCTGAGTTCGGGCACGGTGATCGCGGCCAACGCGATGACCGAGGACGGGGCCGGTTCGGACGTCACGCAGCTCGCCACGACGGCGGCACCCGACAGCGACGGGTACCTGCTGAACGGCGTGAAGTCCTTTGTCAGCAACGCCCCACTCGCCGACGTCCTCGTGACGTACGCGGTCACCACGCCGGGCGCCGGCTACCTGGGTCTGTCGGCGTTCGCGGTCCCCCGCGACCTGCCCGGCGTCCGGGTCGGCGACCCTCTGGACAAGATGGGCCTGGACGGATGCGCCGCCGCCCGGGTCGAGTTCTCCGACTGCCGCGTCCCCCGCCGTTACCTGCTGGGCGCCGAGAACCAGGGAAGCGGGGTCTTCCAGCGATCCATGACCTGGGAACGGGCCTGCCTGCCGGCGATCTACCTCGGCGTCATGCGGGCCCAGCTGCGCCGGTGCGTCACCCACGCGCGGGAACGCCGACAGTTCGGCAGACGCCTCGGCGACTTCCAGGCCGTCTCCCATCAGCTGGCCACGATGAAACAGCGCCTGGAAAGCAGCCGCCTGCTGCTCTACCGCGCGTGCTGGTGCATCGACCGGGCCGACCCCGACGCGGCCGAGGCGGCCGCCCTCGCCAAGGTGACCGTCGCCGAGTCCGCCGTGGCCAACAGCCTCGACGCGGTGAAACTGTTCGGCGCGCGAGGCTACCTGGCCGCCGACGGGATCAGCCAGCAGCTGCGCGACGCCGTCCCCCTGCACCTCTTCTCCGGGGCCACCGAGATCCAGCGGGAGATCATCGCCAAGGGGCTGGGCGTATGAACCTCCACGACCTGGTGGCCGGCGCGGCGGCCCGAACTCCCGACGCGCTCGCGGTGGGCGGCCCGTGCGGCCCGATGAGCTACGGACAGCTCGACCACCGCGCCAACGTCCTGGCGAACACGCTGGCCGCCGCCGGAGTCGGCCGCGGCGACCGGGTACTGGTCTGGAGCCCGAAATCCGCGGCCGCGATCGCCGCCAC
Source organism: Actinocatenispora sp. (assembly GCA_049582705.1). GTDB lineage: Bacteria > Actinomycetota > Actinomycetes > Mycobacteriales > Micromonosporaceae > Actinocatenispora. The sequence continues at coordinate 13,975 of JBAUUM010000902.1, read as the reverse complement.
ACAGGCGGTTCTGCGGCTCGGCGCCGCCTACGTCCCGGTGGATCCCCTCACCCCCGCGGAACGCGTCTCGACGATCGCCCGCGGCTGCGCGGCGCGGGCCCTGTGCGCGCCCGCCGAGCTTCTCGCCCGCCGCCCCGGCTCGCTTCCCGACGACCTCGGCTGCGTCGACCTCGACGAGCACGACCCGGCCCGGCCCGGCACGCCGGTGTCCACCGCCGTCGACCCGGACGATCCCGCGTACATCCTCTACACCTCGGGTTCGACCGGGACACCGAAGGGCGTCTGCATCAGCCACCGCAACGCCCTAGCCTTCGTCGACTGGGCCGTCGCGGAACTCGCCCCCGGCCCCCGGGACCGGTTCGCCAACCACGCCTCGTTCTCGTTCGACCTGTCCGTCCTGGACCTCTACGCCGCGTTCGCGACCGGCGCGGCGGTGTGCCCGGTGCCCACGGAGTTCGCGTACGCGCCGAAGCGGCTCGTCGAGTTCCTGCACGAGGAGCGGATCAGCGTCTGGTACTCCGTACCGTCCGTGCTCATGCTGATGCAGCGCGACGGCGGCCTGCTCGACCAGCCCCCGCCGCGGTCGCTGCGCGCGCTGCTGTTCGCCGGTGAGCCGTACCCCGTCCAGCACGTCCGTCGACTCGCCGAATGGACCGGGGCCCGGCTGCTCAACCTCTACGGCCCCACCGAGACGAACGTGTGCACCTTCCACGAGGTCGGCGCCGCGGACCTGCGGCGGGACACGCCGGTACCGATCGGCACGGCGTGCGGCGGCGACCGCGCCTGGGCGCGGAAACCCGACGGCAGCACCGCCGTGCCCGGCGAGGAGGGCGAACTGCTGGTCAGCGGGCCCACCGTCTTCCTCGGGTACTGGGGGGAACCCCCGCACGAGGGCCCGTACGCCACCGGGGACCGGGTCAGGGTGTGCCCCGACGGCTCCTTCGACTACCTCGGTCGTGGCGACGGCATGGTGAAGGTCCGTGGCTACCGCATCGAACTCAGCGAGGTGACCGCGGCGCTGCACACCTGTCCCGGCGTCGTCGAGGCCGCCGTCGGTGTCGTCGGCCAGGGGCTGGAGCGGCGCCTGACCGCGTTCGTGGTCCGCGACCCGGGAAAGACGGTCGGCAACGTCGGGCTCCGGCGTCACCTGGCGGCACGACTGCCGCCGCACATGATCCCCGACGACGTCCGCTTCGTCGAGGACCTTCCCCGAACCGCCAGAGGCAAGCTCGACCTCGCAGACCTGCTGGTCGGCACAACACACGAGGGGTGTCAGTGACATCGACCCTGAGCCGAGACGAGATCGCGGCGCGGCTGCTCTCCTTTATCCGGGACAGCTTCCTCAACGGTGATCCCGAGGGCGAACTCGACGAGAACACACCGTTGCTCGAGTACGGCATCCTCAACTCCCTGAACACCGCGATGCTGATCGCGCACATGTCCGACGAGTTCGGCGTCGTCGTCCCGCTGGGCGACGTCACCCCGGCGACCTTCAGGACCGTCGGCAGCCTCAGCGCCATGCTGTACGACCGGGGACCGCGGAGTTGAGCAGCGCCCCTCGTGATCCGGTACCCGCCGGGCCGGCCCGTGACTCGGACGGCTCCGCCGTCGGGTCGGCCGTCGACCACCACTGCCCTGTCGTTGCCCCGTCCGCCGGGAATCTGGAGTACACCGCCGATGCCTGAGCTGAAGGCCGACATGTTCCTGCTGCACGCACCCAGCGTGTACGACTTCCGGGACCGCGACGACATGCTGTTCGCGTACCTGAGCGACAGCGACAGCGTGAACGTCACCTCGGTGTACGAGATGTACCCGATCGGCTGGTTCTCCATCAAGCAGCGGCTGGCCGAGCACGGTTTCGACACCAAGATCGTCAACATCGCGTCGCTGATGCTGATGCACCCGGACATCGACGTGGAGGCGTTGATCGCGCGTCTCGACGCGCCGATCTTCGGATTCGACCTGCACTGGATGACCCAGTGCCACGGCGCCGTCGAGCTGGCCGCCGCCGTCAAGCGGATCCACCCGGAGGCGCTGACCGTCTTCGGCGGCATCTCGGCGACGTACTACGCCGAGGAACTCATCCGGTACGACGCGGTCGACGTCGTCGTGCAGGGCTACGACACCCTGGAACCGGTCACCCGGCTGACCGAGGCCGTGACCCGGGGAGACCGCGACCTGCACTCCATCCCGAACCTCCTGTACAAGGAACGGGGCGAGGTCGCCACCACCGGCTTCAGCCACAAGCCCGCCACCGGCTACAACGACACCGCGCACGACTGGTCGTACTACCGCCGGACGCCGGTCGCCTCGCCGCTGTCCGGCAAGCTCATCATGACGTTGCCGAACACCGGCTGCGCGCACGACTGCGGCTGGTGCGGCGGATCCCGCTTCGCGTACCGCAACATCATGGGTGTCCAGAAGACCCTGGTGCAGAAGGACCACGACCTGATCGTCGACGAACTCAGGACGATGGGCGAGGCGGCCCGGCACACCTCCATCTACGCCCTGCAGTGCTACTCGGAGAACAGGACCCGGCTGCACCGGTACCTCGACGGGGTACGCGAGTGCGGCTACCGCAGCGTCTACTTCGAGCAGTTCAACCTGACTCCGGACGACACACTGAAGAAGATGGGCGAGGCCACCGACGCCTACGTCATGCTCTCGCCGGAGTCCCACGACCCGAAGATCAGCAAGGCCGCCGGTCGGGGCACCTACACCATGCGGGAGATGGAGGACTGGATCCCGCGCGCCCTGGACGCCGGGATCAAGGGCATCATGGTCTGGTTCTTCATCGGCATGCCGTACCAGGACCGCCAGTCGGTGATGGACACGGTCAGCTACTCGGAGCACCTGATCCGCAAGTTCGCCGGCTGGCCCGCCCTGCCCCTGATCTGCCCGATGGTTCCGTTCCTGGACCCGGGATGCCGCTTCTTCGAGGAGCCCGACCAGCACGGGTACCGGATCTTCCACCGCACGCTGGAGGACCACCGACGGGCCATGGTCGAACCGCTCTGGTACCGCCGGCTCAACTACGAGACCCAGTGGCTCAGCCGACGGGACCTGCAGGACGTCTCCTACGAGGCGATGGCACGGCTGGTCAGCATCAAGGGCGAGTACGGCGTGCTGCCCACCCAGTTCTGCGAGGCCGTACTGGCGACGATCGAGGAGACACGCCGGCTGCTCGGGGAGATGGAGCACGCGCTCACCCTGGACGGCGCGCTGCCCGCCAGCCTGCGTACGGAGATGCGGGCGTACAACCGCAAGATCCTCGCCTACTCCAGCGACCAGATCCTGCCGATGCCGCGACCGTTCGGGGGACGCTGGTTCGACGACGCCACCGTGCCGCCGGAACTGATCGAGGCGGTGACGAGGCAGCGCAGCGCCGTGCCGTAGCGGAACGAACCGCCCCGGCCAGTCGTTATCGTCGGCAGCAGGGCTGTTCGGACGGTCTGGCGGCGGGGAGGACGATGGCGAACCGGCCACGGGAATCCAGCGGACCGGGGTGCCCCGCTCGACACGGAGCCGAGCACCGGGCCGTCCCGGCGCGGCGCCGGTCACCACGCGGCCGCGGATCGGCGCCGCACGGCGAGGACTACGGCACGCGCGCACGACACGCGGCCTCGGCGGCGAACCGCGGCCGGTACGGCGACGGCGACGCGGTGCGGGAGTACGTGACGGACCCGTACCACGCGGCGCGGCGGGCGATCGCGGTACGGCTGCTCACCTCGGCCCTGCGGTACGCGCCCGCCGGCCCGGTCGTGGACCTGGGTGCCGGGCCGGTACCGATGGCGCACCGGACCACCTGCCACGGGCGCCCCGTGCTGGTAATCGACGCCGCGACGCCGGCGCTGCGGGCCGGACTGGGTGCCGGCGCGACCGGCGCGGCGTGCATGGACCTGACCGTGGGTCTGGCCCTACGGGACGGCAGCGCGGCGGCGCTGCTGATGGGCGAGCTGATCGAGCACCTGTACGACCCGCCCGCGCTGCTCCACGAGTGCCGTCGCGTCCTTCGGCCCGACGGGGTGCTGGTGGTGACCACGCCCAATCTGGCGGGGCTGCAGGACCGGTGGCGCTTCCTGCGCGGGCGCTCCCCCCGGCAGGTCGACGCACTGCACCCGTACCTCCGGCTGCACATCCGACCGTTCACCGCCGACTCGCTGCGGGCGGTACTGACCGACGCCGGGTTCCGGGTGACCGCCCTACGGTCGAACTACGTGGGATGGCAGCTTCCCACCGGGCGGTGGGTGCAGTCCCGGGTGGCGGCCCGGCTGGCGCCGGGACTGGGCGGCTCACTCATCGCGTGCGCCCAGCGCCGCGACTGAGCCCGTACCATGGCGGCGTGCCGCCTGTCACCATCGATGTCGCCGTGGAGCTGCCGCCGGTGCTGGCCGCCCGCGCGGTCGCGCTCAACCAGGCATTCGCGCAGCGCCTCTCCGCACGGTCCTCCCGGACCGCGTTCACGTTCGAGGACGGCTGCGTTCCGCACGTGTCGCTGTTCATGCTGGCCGTGGAGGAGGACGAGGTCGGCAGCGTGCTCGCGGCGCTGGCGCCCGTGGCGGAGCTGTGTCCGCCCGTCCCGGCCGAGGGCACGGCGTACCGGCACAACCCGTTCGGCGCACCGGAGCTGTACTTCACCCGCACCCCGGCCTGGCATCGGTTGCAGGAGGCGGTGATCGCGGCCGTGGAGCCGCTGCGGCGGGGTCGGCTGCGGGCCACCGACCCGGCGGGCGCGGTACTGACCGAGCTGGTCACCGAGCTGACCCGGGACGAGCCGGACGGCGCGCGGTTGCGTCAGCTCCGCCGGTACGGCTTCGACGAGGTCACCGACGCCGACGACGACCGGTTCAATCCGCACGTCACACTGGCGTGGCCGGTCGAGGGGCAGGTCGACGGCGCACCCGATGGTCACCGCGTCGGCTGGGACGGGCTGTCCGCCGCCGACGAGTTCAGCGCCACGCTCACCGAGCTTGGCGTGTTCCGGATGGGCGGCTACGGCACCTGCGTGCACCGCTACGGCAACCATCGGCTGCGCGGTGCGTGATGCTCAGATGAGCGTCGCGTCCAACGCCGCCCGCCGCACCGTGGCGACGTAGCGGTCCAGCTCCCCCGGCTCGAACCGACAGGTGCCCACCACCTGCCAGAAGGCTCCGGCCACCTCGCCGTCCATCTTGTACCAGCCGTCGGGGCTGACCGCGACCCAGCCGTCGGGCAGCCCGATCAGGGTGGCCCGCAGGGTCGCGCTGTCCGGCCCGATCCGCCACAGACGCAGAGTGCCGTCGTGGCTCCCGCTGGCCAGTAGGGTGCCGTCCGGACTGAACGCCACCGAGGAGATGCGCCGGGTGTGCCCGGCGAGCGTGGCGCGCAACTGGAAGTCGTCGGTGCCCCACAACCGGATCACCAGATCGTCGCCCGCGGTGGCGAGGAGCCGCCCGTCCGGGCTGAAGGCCGCCGACCACAGCTTTCCGGCATGACCGGTGAGTACCGCGGCGGCCACCCGACGACGCGGGTCCCACAGTCGGGCGGTGCCGTCGTTGCTGGCGCTGGCCAGCAGCCGCCCGTCCGGGCTGAACGCCAGCGAGTACACCCGGTCGGTGTGGCCGTCCAGCCGGGCGAGGCACTCCCCGCTGTTCGCGTTCCACAGCCGTACCGCGCGGTCGTCGCACCCGGTGGCCACCGTCGAACCGTCCTGGCTGAACGCGATGGAACGCACCCGGCCCCGGTGCTCGGCGAGGTTCTGCAGGCCCCGGCCCGTGGTGCGGTACCACAGTCGGACCGTGTCGTCGTCGTTGGCGGTGGCCAGTACGTCGCCGTCCGGGCTGAACGCGGTGGCCCAGACATGCTCGGTCTCCACGTCCAGCTCACGTTCCTCGGTGTGGCTGTCCGCGTTCCACAACTGCATGCCGCCGCCCGCGGTGGTGACCGCGAGCAGCGGGTCGTCGGGTGCGAAGATCGCCGCGATCATCGGGGCGGTCGGGCTGTCCAGGGTGCGGCGCAGCACGCCGGTGCGCGGATCCCACAGCCGCACCCGGCCGTCGTTGCCCGTCACCGCGAGCTGGCTGCCGTCGCCGCGGAACGCCACCGAGTCGATGCGTCGACGGTGGCCGCGCAGCACGTGCCGGCACTGTCCGGTGTCGGTGTCCCACAGCCGAACCGTGTGGTCGTTGCTGGCGGTGGCCAGTTGACCGCCGCCGGGGCGGAACACCGCCGGCCACACCGACGCCTTGTGCCCGGTGAGCCGGTGCCGCACCTGACCGGTGGCGTCGCAGATGCGTACCACGCCGTCGCTGTCGCCGGTGACCAGCATGCCGCCGTCCGGGCTGAACGTGCAGCTGTACACCGCGCCGGAGTGCCGTTCCAGTGCCTGTCGCAGCTCGCCGGTGTCGGTGTCCCACAACCGGACCGAGCCTTCGGTGTCGCCGCTGACCGCCAGCCGGCCCTCCGGATGGAAGTCGACGCTGTACACCCGGCCCTGGTGACCGGTCAGCGTCTGGTGCAGCGCGCCGGTCTCCGCGTCGAACAGCCGCACCTGGCCGGCATGGTCGGCGGTGCAGAGCAGCCGGCCGTCCGGGCTGAACACCACCCGGTACACCGGGACCGGACCATGCGGCAACGCGTACGCCAGGGCGGCGGTGCGCGTGTTCCACACCCGGACCGTGCCGCTGGCGTCGCCGACGGCCAGCAGCTCGCCGCCCGGCTGGAACACGGCCGACCAGATGTACCCGTCGTGGCCGTCGAGCCGGTGGCGCAGCATGCCGGACGTCACGTCCCACAGCCGGATCGTGCCGTCGCCGTCACCAGCGGCCAGCTGCGTGCCGTCGGGATGGAAACAGAGCGGCCACACCCAGCCCTGATGCCCGGACAACACCTGGCGGGAGGCACCACTGACCGGGTCCCACAACCGGATCTCGCGGTCGCTGGCCGCGGTCGCCAACGGCGCGTCACCCGGGCCGTACAGCACCGCGTACACCCGGCCCCGGTGACCCTGCAGGGTGCGGATCGGCTGACCGGTCATGGTGTCGGCGAGCAGCACGCCACCGTCGTCGCTGCCCACGGCGATCAGGTCGCCACGCGGGCTGTACGCGACCGGCTGCGGGAGCCGGCCGGTCTCGAAGCCGAACGTCACACCCACCTCGGGCGGCGCCAGGCCGGACAGGACCGGGTCGCGCGGCAGCATCGCGGCGGCCGACAGTTCCGGCGCGTGCGCCAGGCCGTCCCCGGCCGACACGTCGATCAACGCGGCCCGCCGCCAGGTCCCGCCGTCGATGACCGCGCCGCTCAGGTCGGTGTGGCACAACGTGACGAAGCTGAGGTCCGCGCCGGTCAGGTCCGCCCCGGCCAGGCACGCCTCGTCCAGCCGCGCGTTGGTCAGCGTGGCGCCGGTGAGTCTGGCGCCGCGCAGGTTGGTACCGACCAGTCGGGCGTCGGTCAGGTCCGCGTCCCGAAGGTCCACTTCGGACAGATCGCGGTACGACAGGTCCTCGCCCTTGAGGACCGCACCGCGCAGGTCCGCCCCGGCGGGGATCTTCAGGCGCGCGGTGAGCCGCATCGCGTTGGACCGCGCCACCCGGCCCACCGTCGAGTCGCCCAACGCGCCGCGGGCCCACTCGTTGGCCGCGCCCGCATCCACCAGGTCGCCCAGGAAGTCCACCACGAGCTGGGACAGCGGTCGGCGGGACAGCAGCTGGGCCGCCCCGTCGGTCGCGCCGTCGTTCAACCGCCGTGCGATCTCGTTGGCCACCAGCCATTCCGCCACCGACAGGTGGATGAAACCGAACTGCCCGTCGTCGTCGCGCACCAACAGGCTGCCGGCACCGACCGCGTGGATGGCCTGGTCCGCCGACAGCGGCGCCTCGGCGAGTTCGACGAGGGTGCCCGCCACGTCGGCCAGCTCCGACTGCCGTAGGAACGTGTCGTTCGACTCCCACAGCCGCAGCGCCAGCACCGTCACCGCCCGCCACAGCTCGTCGGCGGTCAGGCTGGGCGGCGAACCCGGCACGCCCTGCGTGCGCCGTTCCTCGTAGCTCAGCCAGGCCCGCAGGATCTCCCGGTACAGGGCGGCCGCCCCGATGGTCCGGCCGGTGCTGGCCACCGCGTCCAACCGGTCCTGGTCCAGGTCGGCGATGAACGTCAGCATCCGCGGGTTGCTGGCCAGCCCGTGCAGGTCCTGAACCCGCCGCATCTGGTCGACCCTGCTGCGGGCGGCCCGCGCGTCGCCCCGGTACCGCTTCAGCAGGAACGCGCTGATCTGGCTCGCATCGAAGTCCTCGATGCTGATCAGTCGCCGCTGCGGCAGCAGCCCGACCCGCTCCCCGAGCGCGGTGAGGACCTGCGAATGGGTCCTGAAATGCTGCGTACGGCTGGCCACCACGACCTTGGCGTTGCCCTGCGCGGCCTGCAGCAGCGTGCTCAGATGGTCGGCGGCGCGCTCGTAGCTGACCCGCGCGACCAGCTCGTCGAACCCGTCGAAGATCAACACCAGCTGACCATGCTGGAGCATGTACCGGAAGGCACGCAGGTCGATGGTCTCCTCGCCGCGGCCGGCCAGGTGCGCCGCCACGAGCCCCTCCACGGTCTGCGCCTTGTCCAGGGTGCGCAACTCGATGAAGACCGGGATCAGGTGCGGCAGCGTGCTGGGAATCCGCCGGGCCAGCTCCCGCAGCGCGAACGTCTTGCCGCGCCCGAACTCGGCCAGCACCAGCAGGAAGCGGCCGTCCTCCGCGCTCACCGTCTGCAGCAGCTCGTCGACCAGGTCGTCGTGGACCTCCTGATCGGGGCCGACCAGGTGGTGGAAACGCTGCGGCACGTACATGTCCGGCCGGTACGCCGGGTCGTTGGCCAGCCGCTGGGTCTGCGCCGCGACGTACGACCGCAGGTCCAGCAGTCCCTGGAACTCCAGCAGGCTGCACAGCCGGATGCCGCGGCGCTGCGCCTCCTCACGCAGGCCCCGCTCCGTCGGCGGTCCCTGGTACACCAGGACCCCGTCGCCGTCCGGATCGGAGGCGTGGACGTGCTGGACGAAGCCCAGCACGTCCTCGCGGGTCGGCGTACCGACCATCGCGGTCACCCGCTGCTGCCGGACGAAGCCGTCCTCCTCGTACGTGACGACCAGGCACGGGGGTTCACTCACGGTGCGGCGTACGGTCGTGCGCTCGTGCCGTGCCTCGCACACCTCGACGACCCGGTCCAGCAGCAGGTCCAGCGGGCTGACCGTGGCGTCCAGTTCCGGCTCGTAGGGCCGCCGACCGCTCTCCACGCTCGCCGCGCCGGGGCCCTCGACCGCCGCCGACGGCGGCGCGAACGTCGCCGCGCTGGACCGCCACACCACCGTGCGCTGCGCCTTGTCGAACTCGTCGCCGGGCAGGTCGGTCCAGACCCGCACCCCGTCGCGGCGGATCGACAGCAGCTGGAACGCGCTGTACCCGGGCCGACCCACCACCGGCAGCTCGTCGACCTCGTCGAGCACCGGCCCGTGGTCACCCTCGTTGGTCAGGACCAGACTGATCCGGGGCCCCAGGACCCGCCCGAACATGGCCGCGTCGCGCAGGCCCGGCGGGTGCGTGCCGGGCGGGACCGCGACGGGCGTGCCGGCCGCCACCGGCGTGTGCGCGAGCGCGCCGAGACGCAGCCAGCCGGACTCCTCGAACAATCGCATCCGGCTGGCGAACCAGGCGGCCTGCCCGCGCCCCACCTCCCCGTACCGGTCGTCGTCGCGATGGCTGTAGGCCATCGTCGAGTTCAACCCGGCCACCACCACCCGCAGGTCGGGCACCGCGAACAGCGTCCACGGCTGGTCGCTGTCGAAACCGATGCCCTCGATGCCCTGGTAGAAGTCCTCGAACATGCGGGAGAAGTGGCGCCATTTCGGCCAGTACGGGGGCTGCGCCTCCAGGTCGTCGGCCTCGCAGTTGGCGAAGTACGCCCGGCAGGCCGCCAGCGTGACGTCCCTCGGCCCGGGCACGATCACCACCCGGTGCGGCTCCAGGCCGAGCAGCACCCGCATCCCGGTCAGGAACGCCAGCGCCTCCTCGAACTCGCGCGGCGTTCCCGATTCCGTCAGGTCCCCGGTGACCACGATCAGCTCCGGCGCGGGCGTGCCGTCGTCGGCGAGCCGACTGAGTTCGCCCCAGATCTGCGCCTGCATCTCCTCCGCCCGCACCGGCGAGTCCGGGTCGACCAGCCCGCGACCGAACCGGGTGCCGCCGATGTGCAGTACGCCCAGCTCGTCGCGGGGCGCGCTCGGCTGCGCGGAGACCGACCGCGGATAGACCGGCGGATGGAACGGGGTACGCCGGGACCGCGGTCGACGGCTCGGCCCCGCGGATCCGCGTCCGACCAGGCCGACGGCCGACGACGGGTCGTGGGACTGCGGGTATCCGGGCTGGATGGCGGGCTTGGCCCGGCCGCCGGCGGCTTCCCTGATCCGGCCCAGCAGCTTGGCGCGGGCCTCGACCACGTCGACCACTCCGACCAGGTCCAGGAAGGTGATGGTGGCCAGCAGACCCTCGACTCGGCAGTCCTCCACCCGCACCGTCAGCAGCCTGGTGGTCGGGTTCGTCGGGTCGGCGCGCAGCGCCGCCTGCCACTCCAGAGCCCCGTACGTCGAGCGCAGGTAGTGCGGCGAGAGCACAGCGACCACCAGCGCAGCGTCCCGGATCCCGCGGTCCATGAAGTCGATGAACCGGGTGCCGGCCACGAAATCCCAGGCCTGCAGCATGGTACGGTACCCGGCGGATTCCAGCTCCCACGCGATCCAGGCGGCCCACCGCTCGTCGGCGGGCGAGTAGGAGATGAAGAAGTCCAGTGGGCGGTCCGCCCGCCATACGTCCTGCCGCCACGCCATCCTGCCATTATGGCCGGTGTGCGCCAACCGTTCCCGATGCGTCGACCGGTACCCCGCTCGCGCCGTTCTGACATGATGTTCCGGTGCTCGCGCCGGATCGTGACCTCCAACGGCCGCTGTGGCGTCGGCTGCCGACGCTGCTGGGCCCGCTCGACTGGATAGCGGTCGGGCTGCTGGCCGCCGGCGGGCTGTGCGTCGCCACCGGTGCGCTGAGCACCGCGGCGGCCGGCGACATCATGCAGCGGGTGCTGCCGCTGCTGCTGTTCCTCGGCACCGTGATCGTGCTGGCCGAGCTGACCGCGGAGGCCGAGGTCTTCGATGTCATCGCGACCTTCCTGGCCCGGCTCGGCCGCGGGCGGTACCCGGCGCTGTTCCTGCTGTGCGTCGGCTTCGCCGCGCTGACCACCGCCACCCTCAACCTGGACACCACCGCCGTACTGCTCACCCCCGTGATGCTGGCGCTGGCCCGCAAGCTGCGGGTGGATCCGCTCCCGTTGGCGGTGACCACGGTCTGGCTGGCCAACACCGCATCCATCCTGCTGCCCGTTTCGAACCTGACCAACCTGCTGGCCCAGCAACGGATCGGGCTGTCGCCGCTGGGCTTCGCGGAGCGCATGTGGCTGCCCCAACTGGCCGTCCTGCTGGTCACCATGGCCGTGTTGTGGGTGGCGTTCTGGCGCCGGGCCCGCACCGTCGACAACCGGTACGCCGTGCCCGAACCGCACCGGCCCCGGCACCGCGGCCTGTACCTGGTGGCGGGCCTGGCCTGCGTGATGTTCGTGATCGCCATCCTGGTCCAGGTGCAGCTCGGGGTGGCCTCCGCGGTGGCCGCCGCCATCGTCGTGGTCGGCTTCGTGGTGGTGGACCGGGGCCCGTTGCGCTGGAAGCTGATCCCGTGGCGGCTGCTGGTGATGGTGACCGGGCTGTTCCTGGTCATGCAGACCGTCGGGGAACACGGGCTGGACGCCGTGGCCCGGTCACTGATGGGATCCGGGGACGGGCTGTCCGGGGCGCTGCGCGCGGCCGGCGTCGGCGCCGGCATGTCCAACCTGGTCAACAACCTGCCGGCCTACGTGGCCGGGGAGGCCGTGGTACTGGTCGACAACCATCTCCAGCTGCTGGCTCTGCTGCTCGGCACCAACGTCGGCCCGGTCATCACGCCGTGGGCGTCCCTGGCCACCCTGCTGTGGTACGAGCGGTGCCGCACCCACGGGGTACGCATACCGCTGGTGCGGCTGGTCGTGGCCGGCGCGGTCCTTGCGGTGTCGGCGCTGGTCACCGGCGTGCTGGCGCTGGTCGTCAGCCGGTGACCAGCCCGTCCAGCACCGCGCGGGCGACCCGGCGGGTCTCCACGGCGTCGCAGGTCTGCCGCTTCGTCGTGTGATCCGTGGCGTCCAGCGCCGCCAGCGTCAGATCGACCGCGCCGCTCAGCGTCCGACCGAACACCAGGGTCGCCACGTCCGCCTCGACCAGTTCGTTGGCGTGGAACTCGCCCGAGCGCACCCGGTACCGGGAGCCGGCCCCGTTGCGCGCCGATCTCATCGGGCCGATGTGGACGGTCCGGGCGGTACCCCGGATCTCGTCCCAGCCGGCGCGCCCACTGCGCACCTCGAACACCCGGTGCGTCGGCGCGACCGGGTCGTCGACCACGGCCACGGTGTCGTGGCGCAGCGCTCCGTACAGTACGAAGCTCAGCAGGTCCCAGCTGTGCGCGTGGATCGCCTCGGTGGTCAGCCGGGCGGTGTTCCGACCGCGCCACCAGTGCACGCACACGCCGTCCGGACCGTCCCGGACGACCGGCAGGCAGGTGAAGCCGAGCGGATGGCGTACCGCGTGCACCGCCCCGGGACCGTCGAGCACCTCACCCAGCAGCCGACGTGCTGCGGCCGCCGGGCCGTCCTCGGCCTCTCGGAGGATGTCCGCGCAGGAGGTCACTCGTAGGGGTCCCTCGGCTCGATGGCCTTCTTGACGATGTCGGTCACGTCCCGGTCGGAGAACGTCCGCGGCAGCGGCGTGCCGACGCTGTCCAGCAGGCGCCTCGTCTCGTCCACCGTCGGCCGCGCGCCGAGTCGCACCTGCCGGTCGGTCCCGATGGGTACCGGGCGGGCCTGCGCCAGGCTGGCCGACAGTTCGGTGGCCCACCGGTCGTAGTAGAAGGTGCCCCTGTCGATCAGCAGGGCCGGCGCCTTCGGATCTTCCTCGGTCACCATGATCCACCGGGACGACATGTCCCACCGGAACGTGGTCATCACCGGTGACAGCCGTACCTCGAGATCGAGCAGGCTGTTGTGCTGCTGGTACCAGCACGCGGCGAGGATCGTGGCGAACGACTCCTTGCGGGTCGTGTCCAGTGTCCACTGCTCGCCGCCGGCGGTGCCCCGACCGCTCGTCGACAGCGCGGTACGGTACGCCGCGTAGCGCCGGCAGGCCGTCTCGTCGAGCGGATCCAGGATCTCCAGACGCACCTGGAGCCCGCCCTTGCGGCGGCGGGCGCTCTCGATGCACGCCGGCAGTGTCACGGCGTGCAGGTGGGCGCCGGTTCCGCCCTTGAAGTGCCACCGGTCCGTGTCGCTCCAGGCGTCGGTCAGCGCGCTCCTGATTTCGCCGCTGTCCAGCACCTGCACCATGGACTGCCTGGCCAGCGCGGCACGGGCCTGCGTCACCACCTCCCCCGCGGCGGTCAGGTCGTCCAGCGGCTCGCGCAGCGCGGCGAGCACCTTGGCGGTGCCACCGAGGCCGTCCCGGATCTCGCGCTCCACCTGGCTGCGCCGCCACCGCTCGCGCAGCAGCACCTCGGCCAGCAGCGCGAGGATCAACAGCGTGGCGCTCTCCACCACGAACTGGTCGACCACGTTGAACACACCGAGGATCGCCACGCCGAACGCCAGTGCCAGCGCCAAGGCTCCGTCGAGGTTTCTACCCACCCACGCGAGCCGCTTCACCATGGTGGAATCCCTCGGACGTTGGGGAACAATCATCGTAGACGAACCCTATCTGCGCGTACAGCCACTTCCAGGACAGTACGGCTGTCGGATTGATGTGCCGCCTGCCGGGCGCCGCAGGCGTCACCGCGTCGCCGGGCGGTGTCCGGCCGCGGTCGAGCGGCGGTCGCCGTCGGGGCGGGAAGGCGCC
>JBAUUM010000901.1:0-11609 GCA_049582705.1 Actinocatenispora sp. | reverse complement strand
GGCCGCTGCCGACCGGATCGCCCGCCGCCGCCCGGAACCGGTCGTACCAGGACGCCAGCTCGCGCAGCAGCCCGCGCAGCAGCGGATCCCGGTCGGTGCAGTCGCCGTCGGCCAGTTCCAGCGACGTGGCGTCGGCGCGCGGCAGTTCGTCGGCCCGCAGCGTCACGTTCACGCCCATCCCGACCACCACCGCGGGCGCCGTGGCGTCCGGGTCGGGTACCGCCTCGGCGAGGATGCCCGCGCACTTGTCCACCGGGTGACCGCCGTCGGGCGCCACCAGCAGGTCGTTCGGCCACTTCAGCGCCACCTCGACCGCCGCCAGCCGACGCACGGTGCCGGCCAGGGCCACCCCGGCCAGCAGCGGCAGCCAGCCGTACCGGCCGGCCGGCACCTCCGGCCAGCTCCGCGTCGGGTCGGCCCGGCCCGGCCGCAGCAACACGCTCACGTGCAGGCCGGCCCGCGCCGGGGACGTCCACACCCGGCCCAACCGACCCCGGCCGGCCTCCTGCCGTTCGGCCACCAGGACCTGTCCCTCCGGCGCACCGCCGGTCGCCGCGGCGACCAGGTCGGTGTTCGTGGACCCGGTGCTGTCCACGACCGTGATGCCGGTCCACAGCTCGCCGGGCCGTACCAGCGCCCGCCGCAGCGCACCCTCCGACAGCGGCGGTCGGGTCAGGTCGGAGTACCGGGAGAGGGCCACCGGGCAACCCTACGACGGGCCGTCGTGCCGCCCCGGCCTCGGGGAACGGTCCGCCGCACCGGCTGGCCGGCGACCGGCCGCCCGAACACTATGGAAATGCCCTCGTCTGTCGGGTAGATACGCAGTCGGGCCGGCGACCGGACGACCGATGCCGCTACCATCCGGGACGTGAGCGCTGCGCCCGCCGAACCCGGCAACCCGGACATCCACACCACCGCCGGCAAGATCGCCGACCTGATGCGTCGCTCCGACGACGCCGTGCACGCCGGTACGGCGCGCGCGGTGGAGAAGCAGCACGCCCGGGGCAAGAAGACCGCGCGGGAACGGATCGACCTGCTGCTCGACGAGGGCTCCTTCACCGAACTCGACGAGCTCGCCCGGCACCGCTCGGTCAACTTCGGCCTCGCGGCGAACCGCCCGTACGGCGACGGCGTGGTCACCGGGTACGGCACCGTCGACGGCCGGCCCGTCGCGGTGTTCAGCCAGGACTTCACGGTCTTCGGCGGCTCGCTCGGCGAGGTGTACGGCGAGAAGATCTGCAAGGTCATGGATCTGGCCATGAAGATCGGCTGCCCGGTCGTCGGCATGAACGACGGCGGCGGCGCCCGCATCCAGGAGGGTGTGGTGGCGCTCGGCCTGTTCGCCGAGATCTTCCGCCGCAACGTCAAGGCCTCCGGCGTGATCCCGCAGATCTCGCTGATCCTCGGCCCGGCGGCCGGCGGAGCCGTGTACTCCCCCGCCATCACCGACTTCACCGTGATGGTCGACAAGACCTCGCGCATGTTCATCACCGGGCCCGACGTGATCAAGACCGTCACCGGCGAGGACATCGACTTCGAGCAGCTGGGCGGCGGCCGGACGCACAACACGAAGTCGGGCAACGCGCACTACCTGGCCACCGACGAGGAGGACGCGATCTCCTACGTCCGGCAGCTGCTGTCGTACCTGCCGAGCAACAACCTGGACGACGCGCCGGTGGACGCCGGCGCCGAGGGCGACGCCGAGGTCACCGACGCCGACCGGGAACTGGACGTACTCATCCCGGACTCGGCCAACCAGCCGTACGACATGCACACGGTGATCGAGCACTGTCTCGACGACGGCGAGTTCTGCGAGGTGCAGGCGCTGTACGCGCAGAACATCGTGTGCGGCTTCGGCCGGATCGACGGGCACGCGGTCGGCGTGGTCGCGAACCAGCCGATGCACTTCGCCGGCTGCCTGGACATCGGCGCCTCGGAGAAGGCGGCCCGGTTCGTCCGCACCTGCGACGCGTTCAACGTGCCCGTCCTGACGTTCGTCGACGTGCCCGGCTTCCTGCCCGGCACCGAGCAGGAGTGGAACGGCATCATCCGGCGCGGTGCGAAGCTGCTCTACGCGTACGCGGAGGCGACCGTACCGAAGGTCACGGTCATCACCCGCAAGGCGTACGGCGGGGCGTACGACGTGATGGGGTCCAAGCACCTGGGCGCCGACCTGAACTTCGCCTGGCCGACCGCGCAGATCGCGGTGATGGGCGCGCAGGGCGCGGTGAACATCCTGCACCGGCGCACGCTGGCCGCGGCGGACGACCCGGACGCGACACGGGCCGAGCTGATCGAGGAGTACGAGGACACCCTGTGCAACCCGTACGCGGCCGCCGAGCGCGGCTACGTCGACGCGGTGATCCCGCCCGCGCAGACCCGGGTCGCGCTGGCCCGGGCGCTGCGGATGCTGGGCGGCAAGCGGGAGACCAACCCGCCACGCAAGCATGGCAACATCCCACTGTAGAGGAGTCCACTGTGGACAAGCCGATGCTGCGGGTGGTGCGCGGGGAGCCGACCGACGACGAACTCGCCGCGCTCGTCGCCGTACTCGCCGCCCGGGCCGCCGCACCCGCGCCGGAGGAGCCCCGCCCGTCGTCGCTGTGGCGCGACCACGCCGCCCGGTTGGGCGTGCCACCGGCACCGGGACCGCTCGCCTGGCGGGCCAGCTTCCGGCCGCACTGACCGCATCCACCCGCCCCGCTGACCACACCCACCCGACGCGCCGGGTTTGGCGACGGGTCCTACGCTTCCCGGCATGCCCCGGACCCGCGTGTACCGCGAGGGAACACACCTGCCCGACGACCTGTCCGTCGCGCAGGCCTGCGAGCTGGTCGGCACGCCCGACACCGTGGTGTGGATCGACATCGGCCCGGCAGACCAGACCGAGCTGGAGACCCTGAACAAGCGGCTCGACCTGCACGCCCTCGGCGTCCGGGACGCGCTCCGGGCGCAGCCGCGGTCCAGCTTCGTGCACTACCCGCAGCACGACTTCCTGTCCACCGGCGCGCTGCGGTTCGACCCCCGCGCCGGCACCGTCGCCCTGTCACCGATCGCGGTGTTCCTCACCGCGGACCTGATGCTGACCGTGCGCGCCGACGACGACTTCCCGGTGGACGAGGTCGTGGCGCACTGGGACGCCGAGGAGGACGAGTTGGGCCGGCACGGGGTCGGCTTCCTGCTGCACGGCCTGCTGGAGCAGACCGTACAGAGCCACTTCGAGGCGGTACGGGCGCTCGACGAGACCCTGGACGACCTGGAAGACCAGATGTTCGACAGCGCCGGCGGGGACATGGCGCTGCAACGCCGGTCGCACCAGCTCCGTAAGGCGGTGATCCGGTTGCACCGGCTCACCCTGCCGACCCAGGACGCGCTGGAGTCGCTGACCGAGACGGCGGACTGCCTGCTCGCGCCGGAGCTGGCCCCCTACCTCGGCAACGTCCGGGACCACGCCACCCGGGTCGGCGAATGGATCCTCAGCCTGCGTGACACGGTCGCCACGATCCTGCAGACCCAGCTCTCCCTGCACGACAGCCGGATGACGGTGATCAGCAAGCGGGTCACCGGCTGGGCCGCGCTGATCGCCATACCGGCACTGGTGACCGGCTTCTACGGGATCAACGTCCCGTTCCCCGGCATGGGGAAGCAGTGGGGGTTCGTCACCTTCCTCGCGGTCCTGGCCGGCCTCTTCGGCATCCTGTACGCCGTGTTCAAGCGCAAGGACTGGCTCTGACCCGTCGGGGTCACCGCTCGCCGGGCGGGCCCCGGCGCCTCTGGTAGACAGTGCCGTATGAAGCAGCGCGTACGTTTCGTCCTCGGTTCCGCCAGCCCGGCCCGGCTGGCCACCCTGCGCTCGGCCGGCTTCGCGCCCGAGGTGATCGTCAGCGGCGTGGACGAGTCGGTGGTGTCCGCGGACTCGGCGGCGGCGCTGTGTCAGGAACTGGCCCGGCTCAAGTGCGAGGCGGTCGCGGCCCGTCCGGAGACGGCGGGTGCCCTGGTACTCGGCTGCGACTCGGTCCTGGAGTTCGAGGGCGGCACGTACGGCAAGCCGGCCGACGCGGCCGAGGCCGTCGCCCGGCTGGGTCGGATGCGCGGCCGGTCCGGCGTCCTGCACACCGGCCACCACCTGATCGACAACCGGGACGGCCGGGCCACCGCGGTCGGCGAGGTGGCCTCGACGATCGTCCGGTTCGCCGAACTCACCGACGCGGAGATCGAGGCGTACGTGGCGACCGGCGAGCCGTTGCAGGTGGCGGGCTCGTTCACCATCGACGGGCTGGGTGCCCCGTTCGTCGCCTCGGTCGAGGGCGATCCGAGCACAGTGGTCGGCGTCTCGATGCCGCTGCTGCGTACCCTGCTCGCCAAGCTGGGCCTGTCGGTCATCGACCTGTGGGCACCGACGGCCTGACACCCGCCGCCCCGCCCGCCCCGCCCGCCTCGCGCCGCCGTCCTGTGCCGTCACCCGTCCTGTGCCCCCCGTTCTGTGCAGCGACACGCCGATCGGCTCGGCGAGCCACTACACACACCCGGACTCCTCGGCACTGCGTAGAAACGGTGAGCCAAAGCCTTCTGTGCAGCGACACGCCGATCGGCTCGGCGAGCCACTGCACACAACGCGGGGTCGAACGCATCTGTGCAGCGACACGCCACGTGAGTCAGCGTGTCGCTGCACAGAAGGGGCACGGTCAGTCGCGGGACGGGTCAGCCGCAGACCATCTGGATGCCCGCCCAGTCACCGTGGTCCGAGTCGGTCGACCCGTTCGAGTCGACCACCAGCCGGACCAGCTGCGCGTCCGCCACGTCGGCGGTGAGCCGCTTCGCGTCGTCGGCGAAGGTCATCGGGCCGCTGTCCGCGACCTCGACACCGTCCGCGTAGATGCGGAACGTGACGTTGGAGTTGCTGGTCTTCTCGTCGTCCACGCCCACGTCGGTCCGCACGGCCGAGCACCTGCCGCCCAGGTAGTACAGGATCTCGCTCGGCGCGTGCACGCCCAGTCCCTTGTCGTACGTGGTGCCGTTGATGGTCAGAGTGTGCCCGTCACCGGCGGACTTCTCGCCGTTGCTCATGTCCTTCTCCGGAGGTCCCCAGCCGTTGCTGGCCGAGATCCAGTCCAGGTCGCTGAGGTACGTGTCGCCGGCCCGCGGCGGCACGGTGATCAGGACGTCGGCGGTGGTGGTACTGGCCGCGCGGTGCCGGCTGCCCCACCGGTACCGCGAGGTCACGGCGAGCGGGTACACGCCGGGTGCGGCGTCCGCGGGTGGCCGCACCGTCCAGCGGGTACGCAGCGTCCTGCCGGTGGGCAGCGACGGTGCGGACGTCGCCGAGTCGTGCTCCAGCCGCCACCCGTCCGGGCCGGTCAGCGACACGGATGCGGCGGTGACCGGTGCCCGGCCGTCGTCGGTGAGCGAGGTGGTCAGCGGGTTGGCCACGCCGGGCCGGACCACGGAGACCGGCCCGCCCTGGTACACCGGGGGCACGTCGAGGCTCAGCGCGGTGGTCGGCGCGTACCGGGCCCAGTCGGGCGCCTTCGCCACCCGGTACACGGCGGTGCCGTGCGCCGGCACCGAGGCGCTGATCGCACCGGCGGTCTCGGTGGTGTCGTGCGACCACACGTCGCGCAGCGTGTACGCGGGGGCGGACCCGATCCCGACGGCCGACGCGGTGGTACCGATCGTCGCGGGGCTGTCGGTCTCGTTGTACAGCGCGACCGCGACGTCGCCGCCGGCCAGCGGCCTGGCGAAGACCACGTGCCCGCCCGAGTCGCTGACGATGCCGGCCTGCTTGCCGAGCGGGTCCTGGTCGAGCGCGATGACGTCGCGGTTGAGCAGGATGTCCATCGTGGCGGGGGTTGCCTTGCGCAGGTCGGAGCCGATCAGCAGCGGCGCGGCCATCATCGCCCACAGTCCGAAGTGGGTGCGGTACTCGGTGTCGGTCATGCCGCCGTTGCCGACCTCGAGCATGTCGGGGTCGTTCCAGTGCCCGGGCCCGGCGTACCGGGAGAGCGGCAGGTTCAGCCGGATGATCTTCTTCAGGCTCGCCCAGCTGTCGTTGATGTCGCCGGTGGTACGCCACAGGTTGCCGACGTCGCCGGCCCAGGTCCACGGCTCGCTGGAGCCCCACTCGCAGATGCTGTAGACGATCGGGCGGCCGGTCGCGGTCAGCGCGTCGCGCATCGCGGTGTAGCGGGCGACGTACTGGTCGTGGCTGGTCTGCCCGGCGTTGTTGCAGTTGTCGTACTTGAGGTAGTCGACACCCCAGTCGGCGAAGTCCTGGGCGTCGATCTTCTCGTGTCCGAGGCTGCCGGGGTACCCGGCGCAGGTTTCGGTGCCGGCGTCCTCGTAGATGCCGAGCTTGAGGCCCTTGCTGTGCACGTAGTCGGCGGTGCCCGAGATCCCGTCCGGGAACTTGACCGGGTCGGGCACGAGGTGACCACCGGCGTCGCGTTCGTGGGTCAGCCAGCAGTCGTCGATGTTGACGTACGTGTAGCCGGCGTCCTTCAGTCCGGTGGAGACGAACAGGTCCGCGGTGGACTTGATGAGCTGCTCGTCGACGTTGCAGCCGAACGAGTTCCAGTCGTTGAAGCCCATGGGCGGGGTGCGGGCCAGCCCGTTGTCCTGCGCGTACGCCGGGGTGGGTGGGACGGGGTCAAGTCCCGTGACACCCATGGCCGTACCGGCCAGGACCAGGCTCGCGGCGCTGACGAGCCTGAGGATTCTGCGCATGGGTCACCCTTTCGCCGTGTACCGATGACGGGGTCGGCGCATCGGGGTGCGGAGATCAACTATGTGCGAGTCTGTCCGAATCAGACCAAAGGAACACCCAGGGGCGCCATGGATGAACCTAAACCTACAGAACTGCACGGCACAAGTGTTGACAATGGTTAAAATTTGCCCACCGTGTCTGGCCTGCTCCGGAGCGCCATCCGTTGCGGCCCGGTGGATCCAGCCGACACCCGGCCCGACGCGGGGCAACAGTTCACCCGCCGTCACCGGCGCCGAGGCCAGATCACAATAGAGACGTCATTCTGTCGCCGGATCCTCGTGCCGGCCCCCCGACGGCGACCGGGCCGCCCGCCGCATCCCGGAGGGCCTGGCCGCCGCATCCCCCGCAGCCACCCCGAAGCGGGCGCGCAGCGGCAGCTTCCGACATGGCAGAATCGCCGCGCCGACAACAATTGACGAGCTAGAAGGACACCAGCCAGCGACTACCCACCGGTACCCCTCAGGTGGCACCCTCCAGGCAGAGACGTCCGGTACCCGGACCCGGCCGGGCACGAAGGGCAGCCGGTTGGCGAACACGGCACGACCAGGAGGAGTGGATTGACCGCCCAAGCAGGCCGCCCCGCGCAGCCGGACGCCGCTCCGGCCGACCGGCCGGATGCGGCCGACACCCCCGACACGGCAGGGCGGGCACCCGGGTCCACCGGGACGGCCACCCGCGTACCCGTGGTGCGACCGCACAAGGCGCGCGGCGGCGAGCACATGATGTCGTACCTGTTCCTGCTGCCGTCCTTCGTGGTCTTCGCGCTGTTCATCGTCTGGCCGCTGGGTCGGTCGGTCTACCTGTCGATGCACGGCAGCGACCTGTTCGGCGGCGCCTCGGTGTTCGTCGGGCTGGACAACTACCGCGACATGTTCAGCTCCGGCGAGTTCGGCCAGGTACTGCTCAACACCCTGGTGTTCGTGCTGCTCACCGTGCTGCCCGGCGTACTGGGCGCACTGTTCGTGGTACTGCTGCTGGAGGCGCAGATCCGCGGGGTGCGGCTGCTGCGTACCGCGTTCGCGTTGCCGTTCGCGTTCAGCGTGGCCACCGCGTCGGTGATCTTCTCGGTGATCTACAACTACCAGATCGGTCTCGCCAACGGGATCCTCGACTTCCTCGGGCTGGACAAGGTCGGCTGGACCACCGACCCGGCCGTGGCGATGTTCGCGCTGGCGCTGGCCACGGTCTGGATGAACCTCGGCTACAACGTGCTGGTCCTGTCCGCGGGCGTCGGCGCCATCCCGATCGAGGTGATGGAGGCGGCCCGGCTGGACGGGGCGACCGGGCTGCGGCTGGCCCGCAGCATCATCCTGCCGCTGCTGTCACCGCAGCTGTTCTTCCTGATCGTGGTCACCACGATCCAGTCGCTGCAGAGCTTCGGCCAGATCCACATCCTGACCCGCGGCGGACCGGACAGCTCGACCACCACGCTCGTCTACTCGATCTACACGAAGGCGTTCGCGTTCGGCTCCAGCGACTTCGGCAGCGCCAGCGCGCAGGCCATGGTGCTCCTGCTGGTCGTGCTGGCCTGTACCGGCGTCCAGTTCGGCGTCCTGCAGCGGAGGGTGCACTACTGATGGCCACCACGAGCACACCCACCGCCACGTCGGAGCAGCGGCCCGCGCCGGCCCGGCCGCGACCGCGCCGCCGGCTGAGCATCGGCAAGATCGTCGTGTACATCGTGCTGCTGCTCGCCCTGATCCCGGTGCTGTTCCCGGTCTACTACACGTTCGTCGGCAGCGTCATGCCCGGCGGGGACCTGGCGTCCTCGCCCCCGAAGCTGTTCCCGACCGGCTTCGAATGGCACAACGTGACCGGCGTGTTCGACTCGATCCCGCTGGGCCGGCAGTACCTCAACTCGGTGGTGCAGGCCGGGGCGATCACCATCGCCCAGCTCATCACCAGCATCTTCGCCGCGTACGCGTTCGCGTGCATGCGGATGTGGGGTCGCCGGATCGTCTTCGCCGCGTTCATGGCCACCCTGATGGTGCCGGCCGAGTCGATCATCATCCCGAACTACCTGCACCTGGGCGACTGGCACCTGCTCAACAGCACGCCCGGCGTGATGCTCGGGCTGGTGCTGCCGTTCCTGGCGAACATGTTCGCCACGTTCCTGCTCCGCCAGGCGTTCCTCCAGTTCCCCAGCGAACTGCGGGACGCGGCCGTGATGGACGGCTGCGGCCACCTGCGCTTCATGTGGCGCATCCTGGTGCCGCTGGCCCGACCCTCGATCGCGGCGGCCGGCGTGTACGTCTTCCTCACCGCCTGGAACCAGTACTTCTGGCCCCTGCTGGTCACCCGCAGCGCCTCGCAGCAGACCCTGCAGATCGGCATCACCCAGCTGCGCAACGCGGAGGTGGGTGACCTGGGGCTGGTCGTGGCCGGTGTCGCCCTGTCGGTGATACCGACCCTGCTCATCGTCCTGTTCGGACAGCGGTACATCGTGCGTGGCCTGACCGCGGGCGCGGTGCGTTGACCCTTCAAACACGGTATTCCTGGGAGGAGCACGAATGAGTGCACGCCACATCCCTCGGCGCGGCTGGACGGTCCGCGTCCTGGCCGTCGCCGCGGCACTGACCACCACGGCCACCATGGCCGCGTGCGGCGGCAGTGACTCCGCCGGCGGCTCGACCAACGCACCCGGTGCCGACGCGTTGAAGAACGCGAAGGGCGTCACCGAGGTCGAGTTCTGGCACAGCATGAAGGGCGCGAACGTCGTCGCGCTGAACAAGATCGTCACCGAGTTCAACAACGCGCACAAGGGCAAGATCAAGGTCAAGCCCGTGTTCGAGGGCGAGTACGACGACGCCATCGCCAAGTACAAGACCTCGGTGCAGCAGCACCACACGCCGGACCTGATCCAGGTGTACGACATCGGCAGCCGCTTCATGATCGACTCGAAGCAGACCGTCCCGATGTACAAGTTCATCGAGAAGGACAAGTTCGACGTCAGCCAGATCGAGCCGAACATCGCGAACTACTACCGTTTCGACGGCAAGCAGTGGTCGATGCCGTTCAACACCTCGATGCCGCTGCTGTACATCAACGTCGACCTGTTCAAGAAGGCCGGCCTCGACCCGTCGAAGCCGCCGAAGAACCTCGACGAGATCGAGGCGGACGCCAAGAAGATCAAGAAGGCGGCCAAGAGCAGCAAGGTGACCGGCTTCAACGCGGCCATCTACGGCTGGTTCCTGGAGCAGCTGCTGGCCACCAACGGCGACCAGTACTGCGACAAGGACAACGGCCGCAGCGGCCTCGCCAGCAAGGCCCTGTTCGACTCCGCCGACAGCGTGAAGGTCGCGCAGTGGTGGACCCGGATGGTCAACGAGAAGGCGGCGACGAACACCGGCCGCACCACCGACGCGGCGCAGCAGGCGTTCAAGAGCGGCACGGTCGGCATGACCCTGGAGTCCACCGGCGAACTGCGGGACTTCATCGACGCCTCGAAGGGCAAGTTCACCGTGGCCGCCGCCCCGTTCCCGCGGCTGACCGGCGACGGCTCGTCGAACGGCGGCACGATCATCGGTGGCGCCAGCCTGTGGGTCAACGGCGTCGGCCACACCGACGCGGAGAAGCGCGCCTCGTGGGAATTCATCAAGTTCGCCAGCTCGCCGACGATCCAGGCGAAGTGGCACACCGGCACCGGCTACTTCCCGGTCAACAAGGCCGCGCTGGACGAGCCGATCGACAAGGCGTGGGTGAAGCAGCTCCCGCAGTTCACGGTCGCGGTCAACCAGCTGCACTCGACCCAGCCGAGCACCGCGACGGCCGGCTGCGCGATGGGCGTCATGCCGCAGTCGCGGCAGGCGGCCGAGGAGGCGCTGGAGAAGACCATCACCTCCGGCGACCCGAACTCGGCGCAGGCCAACCTGACGGCCAAGGCCAAGTCGCTGCAGAAGCCGATCGACGACTACACCAAGGCCGTGTCGAAGTAACGGCCTGACACACACCCGTACGGGGTGGCCGGTCCACGTGACCGACCACCCCGTCCGTGTCTGCACCGTCATGGGGCTCGGCGCCGGCTCCGCCCGGACCCCAGCGACGCCCACTCCCCGACCTCGTGCCACCGCCCACCCGGCGGCCGGAAGCGTCAGCTGACGCGACGGCGTTGGCGGTACGCCCAGGTCAGCGCCAGGACGAAGGGGCCCCACAGCATCACCGGGCCGATGCACAGGTGCGCCAGCAGCTGCCACCATCCGTTGCGGAAGGCGACCTCGTGGAAGCCCCACAGGTCGAACCATGCGAACGGCATGGTGTCCCACAGCAGGACCAGCCCCACGCCGCCCACGAAGGCCGGAACGATCGCAGCGAACGGCGGGATCCGCCGGTCGCCGACCACCGGCACCCAGGCGGGTACGGTCTCGCCCCACCGGCTGACCAGGCCGGTGCACAGCAGAGCCAGTGCCTCCGTCAGCACGCTGAGTCCGATCACGTACCCGGGGGTCCACCACGGGAACTCCGAGCGCTGCACGGTTCCCATCGTGAAGTTGACGGCGAACGGCAGGCGCCACAAGCATTGCGGCAGCACCACCAGGGGCAGGAGCCGGGCGAGCCGGATCGCCCACCGTGGCACCGGAGCCGCGGTATCGCCGAACGAAGACGTCGTCAACATGGCGCCACCGGCGCCCGGGGCTCGTCCACACCGCTGGATGTCATGCGCGATCTCCTGATGGCAGGGCCGTCTGGTCCACCGCGAACCTAGGCGCTCACCGGCGTGGTCGTCGTCGCTCCGGCGAGGGGTGACCACCCCTGTCAGGGAGGAGGCAACAACCTCCCCTGCACGCCGCCGATGCGGGCCATGATGATCACCGCGCGGCCCCGCCATGGCGCCCGACGGGAACGGGGT
>JBAUUM010000900.1:0-6967 GCA_049582705.1 Actinocatenispora sp. | reverse complement strand
GTGGCGGGCTGCGCCGCGGTCGTGGCCCTCGTCGGCGGCGGCGCCGGGGTCCTCGCGCTGCACGACCACGGCGCCGGTCAGCACCGGATCACCGCGGAACCAGGCGGCCGTCCGGCGCACTCCGGCGCCCCGGGTGCGGGGCACGACGGGGGCGCGACCAACCCACCACCCGACGCCACGGCCGGGCCGGGCAGCAGCCACCACTCCGGTCCCGGCGCCCGGCAGGTCGCGGTGCAACTGGACCACGACCCGGTGCCGCTGCCCAGCCAGTCGGCGGGCGTGTACCAGGGACCGCTCACGCTGACCGTCCGCAACACCGGCGACAAGCCCATCTCGCTCGCCACGGTCGAGCTGACGATCCCGGCGCGGATGTCGTTCACCGCGGACGGCGGCGCGGTCTCCTGCGACGCGGGGGTCTGCGTGCTGCGCGAGATCCACGATCTGGCTCCCGGCGCGACCCAGACCGTCAGCGGGACGCTGTCCTTCGGGTCCGGCACCGGGCCCCGGATGACCCCGTCGGGCGCCGGCGCGGTCCGGGTCACCACGACGGAGCCGGACGGCGAGCACGCGGTCGAGAGCGCCTCGTTCACCGTGACCCTCGGGGAGGGTTCGTCGACACCGACCACCGAACCGACGCCGAGCGGCACGCCCGAGCCGAGCGCCTCGGACGCGCCGCACGGGGCCGGTGACGGCGACGACTCCTCCCAGCCCGGTGACGGCCAGGAGAGTCTCCCCACCGGATGACGCCGGCGGACAGGCCGGCGCCGTGACCCGGGAGCGGATCACGGCGCTGTGATGTGTCAGGCCCAGGCGACCTGGTCGAGGAACGTCTCGACCGCGGTGAGGGCCGCGGCGTGCGCGCCGATGGTGCCAGCCAGCGGTCCCGGCACGACGAGCCCGTGGTCCGCGTCGGGCAGTTCCAGCACGTGCGGCGTCAGCTCGCGGGCCAGCTCGCCGTCCCAGCTCTCGTCGGCGGTGCCGCCCACCAGCAGGAACGGCGCCGTGCACCGGCGTAGCGCCGCGACCGTGGACGGGGTGCGCAGCAGCGGGGTGAACCAGACTGCCGGCACGTCCCGGTCCGCCGCGACCGGTGCCGCCCGGGAACCCAGCGATTTGCCGATCAGTACGGTCCGGGCGCCGGGCACCTGCTTGTCGACCCGGGTCAGCGCGTCGAAGACCTGACCGCACGCCCAGGCCTCGGCCGGACCGTGCAGCCACTCGCGCAGCGCGATCTGGTCGAGGTCCGGCGGCGTCCAGCGGATCGCCTCCACGTACGCCTCGCGTACGTCGGCGGCCTCGCGGGCGAAGTACAGCAACGGACAGTTCGTGTCGTATTCACGGCCGGGCACCAGGACGACGGCGCGCTCGGTCACGCCCGCCGGATCGGGCTGACCTGCTGTGGAGGTCGACTCGGACGAAACACTCATGCGGTGAACCTATCCGGCAGTCGCACACATCGCGACCCCTCGCACCCCGGATCTGACTATCCGCAACCATGACGTCCCGAACAGGACGAACGCCGACGGCAGTACCGGGCCGCCGGCATGGCAGGCTGCACGGTGTGAGCAAGGCAGCGGACCACGACGATCGCGGCGCCGAGCGCGCCGAACAGGGTCGGGCCGCCGGCCCCGCCCCGCTGGTCGCGACCCTGCGCCGGGTGGAACGGGCCGCCGGCACGCTGGCCACCGCCAGCGTGGCGCGGATGGACGAGACGCTGCCCTGGTTCCGGGAGCTTCCGGCGGAGCGGCGCTCGTGGGTGATGCTGGTCGCACAGTCGGGCGTCAACTCGTTCGTGGCGTGGACCCGGGACCCGGCCAAGCCGCCGGAGTTCGGCGACGAGGTGTTCGCGGCGGCTCCCCGCGAGCTGGCCCGGTCGATCACGCTGCAGCACACGGTGGCGTTGATCAAGGTGACCATCGACGTGGTCGAGGAGCAGGTACCGCAGCTGGCCGCGGCGGGCGAGGAGTCGGCGCTGCGGGAGGCGCTGCTGCGGTTCTCCCGGGAGGTCGCGTTCGCCTCCGCCCGGGTGTACGCGCGGGCCGCGGAGAGCCGCGGCGCCTGGGACGCCCGGCTGCAGGCCATGCTGGTGGACGCGCTGCTGCGCGGCGAGGTCGGCGACGCGATGGCCAGCCGGGCCGCCGCACTGGGCTGGTCGGACGCCACCCCGGTGGCCGTGGCGGTCGGCCGGTCCCCCGAGGCGGAGAGCAGCATCGTGCTGCACAACCTGCACCGCACCGCGCGGCGGATCGGCGTCGAGGTACTCGGCGGGGTGCACGGCAACCGACTGGTCGCCGTGCTGGGCGGCGTGCCGGACCCGCTGGCGGCGACCGGCAAGTTGTTGGAGGACTTCGGGCAGGGCCCGGTGGTGGTCGGTCCCCCGGTCCCGTCGCTGGACGAGGCGACCGAGTCGGCGCGTGCCGCGATCGCCGGGTACCGCGCGGCGCACACCTGGCCCGGCGCGCCCCGACCGGTCTCGGCCGCGGACCTGCTGCCCGAGCGCGCCCTGGCCGGGGACCCGGAGGCCCGCCGGGTACTGCGCACCGACGTGTACGGGGCGTTGCAGCGGACCGGTGAGCTGCTCGACACCCTGGACGCGTTCTTCTCCACCGGCGGCGTACTGGAGAGCACGGCACGGGTGCTCTACGTACACCCCAACACGGTGCGGTACCGGCTGCGTCGCATCGGCGACCTGACCGGCTTCACCGCGACCCTGCCGCGGGACTCGTTCGCGCTGCGGGTGGCGCTGGTGGTGGGCCGGCTCGACCAGGCCGCGCCCCGTCCGCCGCTGCCCGCGCCGGCCCTGGCGGACGGCAGCACCGAACTGCCCGGTAGTTCGCCAACCCCGCCACAGGTCACACAGCAAGCGAGGAACGCGACCGATCTCACACCCCCCGAAGCCCTGCCGTAACGGTGCATCCCGTGCGGGATGAACGCTCGTTTTGTAGAAGCTCCACAATGTCCGTGGTCGGGTTTGGTTGATCAGAACTCCGCGCGGACCCCCGCACATCGGTCACAGTCAACCCGTGCTGGCCATTCTCGCTCCTGGACAGGGCTCTCAGAAGCCCGGCTTTCTGACTCCCTGGTTGGACCTCGACGGCGCCGAGGCCCGGCTGCGGTGGTGGTCCGCCGCCGTCGGAATCGACCTGGTGCACCTGGGCACCGAAGCCGACGCCGACGAGATCCGGGACACCGCGCGTACCCAGCCGCTGCTGGTCGCCGCGGGACTCATCGCCGCTGAGCGTCTTCCCCTGTACGACGTCCCGCTCGTGGCCGGTCACAGCATCGGCGAGGTGACCGCGGCCGCGGTCGCCGGGGCGCTGAGCCCGGAGTCGGCCATGGTGTTCGCCGCGGTCCGCGGCCGGGAGATGGCGGCGGCCTGCGCGCTGGACTCGACCGGGATGAGCGCGATGCTCGGCGGGGAGAGCGACGAGGTCGTCGTGGCCGGCATCGAGGCCGCCGGGCTGACCCCCGCGAACCGCAACGGCGCGGGACAGATCGTCGCCGCCGGCGCCCTGTCCGACCTGGAGAAACTGGCGGCCGAGCGGCCAGGCGGGGCGCGGGTGCGCGCGCTGCAGGTGGCGGGCGCGTTCCACACCCCGTACATGGCGTCGGCGGAGCAGGCCCTGGAGCGGCTCGCCGGCGGCATCAGGGCGGTGGACCCGGCACGGCTGTTGCTGTCCAACGCGGACGGTGCCGCCGTCGCTACCGGCGCCGAGCTTGTCCGACGACTGGTACGCCAGGTCACCAGCCCGGTACGGTGGGACCTGTGCATGGCGACGCTCGCCGACCTGGGCGTCACCGCGGTCCTCGAACTGCCGCCCGCCGGTGTGCTGTCCGGCCTGGTCAAACGCCAACTGCGGGGTGATTCCGCCCCGGAGATCGTGACTGTGAACACACCGGACGACCTGCCGGCCGCCCGGGATCTGATCGCCCGGCACGGCGGGCCGGCCCGGCCACACCGCAGCACCGAACCGCGGGTCGGCTTCCGGGTCAGCGTCGCCCCGGCCGCAGGCTCGTTCCACCGCGCCGAACTCACCGAAGGCGCCGTGGTGAAGGCACGTCAGGTGATCGGGCAGGTCGTCGCCCGGCAGACCACGACCGATGTGGTCGCCAACACCGACGGCATCCTCGTCGAGTGGCTCAGTGACGAAGAGGATCCGGTCGCCCCCGGTCAGCCACTTGCCCGCTTTGCCCAGACGGGAGAAGACGCGTGACTACCTCAACGGGTTCCAAGATCGTGGCGATGGGGCACTACCAGCCCTCCAAGATCCTCACCAACGCGGACCTCGCCCAGATGGTCGAGACCACCGACGAGTGGATCACGAGCCGGGTCGGCATCAAGGAGCGCCGGATTGCCGAGCACGAGACGGTCGCCGACATGGCCACCGCCGCGGCCGGCAAGGCGCTGGCGAACTCCGGGCTGACCGCCGCGGACATCGACATGGTGGTCGTCGCCAACTGCACCTCGGTGGACCGTTGCCCGAACGTCGCCTGCCGCGTCGCCGCCAACCTCGGCATCGCCGCGCCCGCCGCGTTCGACCTGAACACCGGCTGCTCGGGCTTCGAGTACGCACTGGCCACGGTCGACCACGCGATCCGGGCCGGCGCCGCGCGCCGCGCGATCGTCATCGGGTCGGAGAAGCTGTCCGACTACACCGACTACACCGACCGGTCGACGTGCGTACTGTTCGGCGACGGCGCCGGCGCCGCCGTGGTGGTGCCGACCGAGGACGGCGAGGAGCCCGGCATCGGACCGGTGCTGTGGGGTTCCGACCCGCACAAGGGCCAGTCGTTGACCATCGAGGGCTGGCGTCCGCTGCTCTACCAGGACGGACAGGCCGTGTTCCGGTGGGCGACCACCGTACTGGCCCCGTTCGCCCGGGAGGCGTGCACGAGGGCCGGGGTGGCCCCGGAAGAACTGGGCGCGTTCGTCGCGCACCAGGCCAACCTGCGGATCATCGAGCCCTTGGCCCGCAAGCTGGGTGCCACGAACGCGGTCATCGCCCGCGACATCGTGGAGTCCGGCAACACGTCGGCGGCATCGGTGCCGCTGGCGTTGTCCAAGCTGATCGAACGTGGCGAGGTCGCCTCCGGCGCGCCGGTGCTGCTGTTCGGTTTCGGCGGCGGCCTCACCTACGCAGGTCAGGTCGTTCGCTGCCCGTAGAAACCGCGCCGGTGCCACACAGGCGACCGCGGTACGTCACGATAGACACGTGCTCGGCGAACGCCGACAGCACGCCAGACAAGGAAGGAACACACATGACCCGCGACGAGATTCGCACCGGGCTGACCGAGATCCTCGACGAGGTTGCCGGCGTGGACAAGGCTGACGTCGCCGACGACAAGTCGTTCACCGACGAGTTGGGCGTCGACTCGCTGTCGATGGTCGAGGTCGTCGTTGCCGCCGAGGAGAAGTTCGGCGTGAAGATCCCCGACGACGAGGTGCAGAACCTGAAGACCGTCGGCGACGCCGTGACCTTCATCGAGAAGGCCGCCTGAGCGAAGGCCGGGACAACGGTCCGCACAACCTGAGCACGACACCCCCGCCGCGGGCCTGCGCGGACGGCCTCGCGGAGGCCCGAGGCGGTGGTGACACCCCCTGTACCGCACCCACCGGCGCACGGTGGGGCGCACCGGGCACCGGCCCGGGGGCGAGAGCATCCGCATCGCCTGAGCATTGCAGCCACACCTCGTGCACAACCTGAGCATGACCGGAGGCAACACGATGACGAGCCACACCCGACCGGATGTGGTGGTCACCGGGCTCGGCGCGACCACCCCGCTCGGCGGGGACGTCGCGACCACCTGGGAAGGCCTGGTGGCCGGCCGCTCCGGCATCCGCGCGCTGGAGACCGACTGGACCGACATCATCCCGGTACGGATCGCCGGCCTCATGGCCGACGACCCGAAGAACCACATCGACCGGGTGAAGGCCCGCCGGATGGACCGCTCGGAGCAGGCCGCGCTGGTGGCCGCCCGGCAGGCGTGGTCCGACACCGGCGCACCGGACATCGACCGGGAACGACTCGCGGTCAGTGTCGGTACCGGCATCGGCGGCGCGTTCACCCTGGTCGACCAGCACGACCGGTTGTTCGCCAAGGGCGCCCGGATGGTCTCCCCGCACACCGTGCCGATGCTGATGCCCAACGGGGCGGCGGCGTACATCGGCCTGGAGTTCAAGGTCAACGGCGGTGTGCACTCCCCGGCCAGCGCGTGCGCCACGAGTTCCGAGGCGATCGCGTGGGGCCTGGACATCATCCGGTCCGGCCGCGCCGACATGGTCATCGCCGGCGGCACCGAGTCGGTGGTGTTCCCGCTGCCGATGGCCGGTTTCGCGTCCATGAAGGCGATGTCCACCCGTAACGACGAGCCGGAGCGGGCCAGCCGGCCGTTCGACAAGGGCCGGGACGGCTTCGTACTCGGCGAGGGCGCCGGCATCCTGGTGCTGGAACGTGCCGACCACGCTGCCGCCCGCGGCGCGAAGGTGTACGCCAAGCTGGCCGGCGCGGCACTGACCTCGGACGGGTACGACATCGTCGCGCCCGACCCGTCGGGTGTCCAGCAGGCCCGGGCGATGCGTCTCGCACTCAAGGACGGCGGGCTGGAACCGTCGGACATCGTGCACGTCAACGCGCACGCCACGGCCACACCGGTCGGCGACATCGGCGAGATCAACGCGATCCGGCGTGCGATCGGTGAGCACCCGGTGGTCACCGCGACCAAGTCGATGACCGGGCACCTGCTCGGCGCGGCCGGCGCGGTCGAGTCGATCGCCACGATCCTGGCCATCAAGTACGGGATCGTGCCTCCCACGATCAACCTGGACGACCCCGACGACGGGCTCACCCTGGATGTCGCCGCCAACGTCGCACGCAGGATGGAAGTTCCGGCCGCGCTGAACAACTCGTTCGGTTTCGGTGGGCACAACTGCGCGCTGGCGTTCCAGCGAGCCTGACCGCGTCGGCCG
>JBAUUM010000899.1:0-6030 GCA_049582705.1 Actinocatenispora sp. | reverse complement strand
TACTCGGCGAGCGCCGCCGGGACGTCTGGCTGCCGGTCGAGGCATGCGGCCAGTACGACCGCGTCCTCGATGGCCTGGCACGCGCCCTGGCCGAGGTCCGGACTGGACGCGTGGGCCGCGTCGCCGAGCAGTGCCACCAGGCCGCGCACGTAGTCCGGCAGCGGGTCGAGGGTCAGCACGTCGTGGTGCAGTACGTCGTCGGGCCGGGTGGCGTCCAGCAGCGCGCCGATCGGCTCGTGCCAGCCGACCAGCCGGCGCCGGACCTCGGCGTACTCGTCGTCGAAGCGGATCCGCGGTCCGTCCACCGCGCCGGTCAGGAACCAGTACACCCGGTCGCCGGGCAGCGGCAGCATGCCGAACTGCTGGGTCTCGCCCAGCGTGATGCTCTCCTCGATGGCCGGTACCGACGCGCCGGCGACCGCCCGCCAGACGGCACGTCCGTCGAAGGCCGGGGGACGGGACTGCGGCCACAGCTGGGTGCGCACCGCGGAGTGCACCCCGTCCGCGGCGACGACGAGATCCGCCGACGCCTGCCGTTCGCCGTCCCTGGTCCGGTACGTGACCGTGGCGCCCTGGGTGCCCTGCTCGACGGCGGTGACCGTGGCGTCGGTGCGCAGCCACTCGGGCGGTAGCGGCGCGAGCAGCGCGCGGTGCAGCTCGGCGCGGTGCAGCATGAGCACCTGGATGTCGTCGGGTCGCTTGTGCCGCAACCACTTTCCCGACGGCAGGCGCAGGCCGCCCCGGGACACGGCCGGCACCCCGGCCGCCCTGATCCGGTCACTGACGCCCAGCACGTCGAGGCTGCGCGTCGCGTTGGGCCAGAGGGACAGGCCGGCGCCGACCTCGCCGAGCGCCGGTGCCTGTTCCAGTACCAGTGCGTCCCACCCGATCCGGTGCAGTCCCAGCGCGGTGGCCAGCCCACCGATGCCGCCGCCGACCACCACCGCCGTGCCGCGCGGTTCCCGTGTCATCCGCATCGAAGCCCCCGTCGTGTGTTCCGGCGCCAATGTAGCGAGGCGGCGCACGGCGCCCGCCCGGTCAGCCGGCCAGTGCGGCGCTGATCACCACGCCGAGGTCCCCGGCGACGTGGATCGGGAGATTCCAGCCGAACCCGCGGGTACGCAGCATCGCCGCGGCGCAGGTGAGACCGAACAGTGTCGTGTAGACGACACCGACGACACCGCCCGGGTTGCCGGTCAGGTGCCCGAGACCGAACAGCACGGAGGTGAGTAGTACGGCCGGGCCGACGCGCATCGCGGGACGCAGCGCCCGCAGCGGCACGTGCCGGTACAGGAACTCCTCGGCCGACGCGTTGACCAGCGCGCCGAGCAGGAACACCGGCACCCATGGCGCCAGGTGCGGCAGTCGCGCGAGCGCCCCGGCCGGCAGGTACGCGGCGAACAGCGCCAGCACCGCGACGATGACCAGCGGCCCGGCCACCGTCCACCGCAGTTCGTGGCCGCCGAGCCGCAGCCCGGTGCCGGCGCGGAGGCCGCCGGGTCGCAGGTTCAGGTCGGACCGGGTCCACCCGTACCGGTACGCGATCGCCGCGACGAGGCCGACCGACACGAGCTTGACGCCGTTGACGGCGAGGAAGAGCACCGGGACCGGGGCGTGTCGGAATCCGGTGAGCTGCGGCAGGGACATCACCAGGCCCGAGACCCAGCCGAACACCAGCAGCGCCGCCCAGACCAGCAGGACGGGGGACGCCGCCCGCAGTCGCGGGGACGCTCTGGTGACGGCCCACAGAGCGAGCAGCGCGCCGCTGGCGGCGACGTCGACCACGAGCGCGGGGCGCATCGACAGAACCACGGCGGTGATCTGGAAGAGGATGCCGCTGGCCAGGATCAGCCCGGCGAGCCACAGCACGACCCGGACGCCCGTGCCACCCCCGATCGGCCCGGCCGGCATCGCCTGCCTCCGGGCTCGTGCACTGGTCGGCGTGTCGCCCATGAACTCGACTCCTCCGTGCTGGGTATTATTTCGCACAACTGTGCGGTTTAGTTAACGTAACACGCACGTGCGATAATGGCCGTCATGCCGAAGGTCGTCGATCACGAACAGCGCCGCCACGAACTGGCCACAGCCCTGTGGCGGGTGGTCATGCGCGACGGGTTCCGGGCGGTCACCGTGCGCTCCGTGGCCGCCGAGTCGGGCTGGTCGTCGGGGGCGCTGCGGCACTACTTCCCCGGCCGCAACGACCTTCTGGTGTTCGCGATCGACCATGCCGTGGACGACGCCCGGGCGCGGATGCAGAAACGTGGCGCCGTGGCAACGGATCTCGACGCGATCCGGGCGTTCCTGGAGGAGCTGCTGCCGCTCGACCGGCGGCGCCGGGCCGAGTCCGACGTCTGGTTCGCGCTGGCCAGCCAGGCACACGACGACCCCGGGCTTCGTGCCCGACGCCGCGAGGTCGACGCGCTCATCCGCGACGCGGTGCGCAGCGCCGTCCTCCAGCTCGCCGAACTAGGCCTGCTCGCCGAGCACCGCGACCCGGAGAACGAGACGGTACGGTTGCACGCCCTGATCGACGGTCTGGTGGTGCACGCGCTCACCCGCCGGGCGTCCCTGCCGGCCGCGCGGATGTCCGCCGTGCTGCGCGTCCACCTCACCGACCTCACCCGCTGAGCCGCCCGGCGGCTCGTCGGCGCCGCGCCGGCTGGTGGGCGCCCGATACGCTCCCGGTGTGGCGGACTCTGCGGCGACCCTGATCGATCGGGCCTGGGACCGGATACTCGCCGGCGACCCGGTCACCGCGCTGCGGCTCGGCCGGCAGGTCGAGGCCCTGCCCCGGGGTGGTGCGGACACCACGACGCAGCGCGTCACCGAGGCGCGGGCGGACCTGGCCCGCTGGGCGCGGACACGGCCGGACGACGACACGGGCGACGACACGGGCGACCGCACCGAGGAGGGCCCGGGCGACGGCTCGGGCGACGGCTCGGGCGACCGGCATGCGGGTGCCTTCGTCCGGGACCACCTGGCCCAGGAGGTCGCCGAGGCCGAGCGCTTCTGGTTCCGGTTCCCGGTCACCCCCTACAACGTCATGGTGCTCGCCGACTACCGCGACGACGTGCTCGGCCGGCTGCCGCTGGTCGACGCCGCCGACGTGGCGCGCTACCTGGGCCTGCTGGACGACTACGTCGGCGTGGTCCGCGAGATGCGCGCCACCGTCGAACAGCAGCGTCGACGTGGCATCCGGCTGCCCGGCTGGGCGATGTCGGCGGCCCTCGACGCGGTGCGCGGGCAGGCCGACTCGACGGCCGGACTGGTGCCGGGCGCCGACCGGTCGGCCTCCCTCGCGCCGGGACCCGCCGGGCGGTTGCGTGACGGTGCCACCCGCACGGTGCGCGACGACCTCCCCGCCGCGTTCGACGCGCTGCTGGCCGAGATCGGGGCCGGTGACGGGGCATCCGGCGTGGGCATCGGACAGTACCCGGGCGGTGCCGAGTGCTACGACGGCCTGATCCGGCTGCACACGGGGCTCGATCTGGCCGCCGATGAGGTCCACCGGATCGGGTTGTCCGAAGTGGACAGACTGACCGATGTCATCCGGGCCGAGCTCGGCATCGCCGACGAGGCCGGGCACCGGCGTGCTCTGCTGGCCGATCCGCGCACGTACGCAGGCAGTCCGGCGGAGCTGGAGGCCACGTTCCGCCGGCACGTCGACCGGCTGGGCGACATGGTGTCCCGGTACTTCGGCCCGTTGCCCGCGGCGCCGTTCCGGCTGCGTCGGCTCCCTTCCGCCCTGGAGGGCGGCATGACGTACGGGTACTACGAACCGGTCGCCGCGGACGGCTGCGGCTACTACCACTACAACGGATCGGACCTGGCGCACCGGCCGCTGGCGCAGGCGGCGAGCATCATCTACCACGAGGGGCTGCCCGGCCATCACCTCCAGCTCGGCCGGCAGCGGGAGAACACGGGCCTGCACCCGGTCCGCCGGGAGTTCACCATGCTCCGCACCTTCGCCACGAACGGCTTCCTGGAGGGGTGGGCGGAGTACGCGGCCGGTTACTGTGACGTGCTCGGCCTCTACGCCGACCCGTTCGACCGGTACGGCAGGCTGAGTTCGGAGCGCTTCCACGCGGCCCGGCTGGTCGTGGACACCGGCCTCAACGTACTCGGCTGGAGCCGAGAGCGGGCCGCGGACTTCCTGCGTACCAACGGGTTCCTGTCGGACGGGGAGATCGGCACCGAGCTGGTCCGTTACGCCGTCGACGATCCGGGCCAGGCCCTCGGATACCACCTGGGCCACTGGGAGTTGCGGCGGCTGGGTGCCGGCGCCGACCCGCTCGCCTTCCACACCGCGGTACTGGACGTCGGGCCGCTGCCGCTGCGCCTGCTCGGCGACGCCGTCGCCGCCCACCGGGAAGCGGCACAGCAGCCACGGTCCGCGCCGAACGATGCCTGAGTCGACCATCCAGCCCGCAGAAACGGACATCCCGATGTTGTACACCGCCGCACGCGTGCCCACCGAGCACGCGGGTCGACACGCCGCCCGGCTGCTCTCGCGGATGGTCGACCCGGCGCCCGCGGAACTCGTCGAGGGCCGGGCCACCATCACCCTTCCCGGCGGCAGCGTGCTGCTCGCCGTGTCGGACCGCCATCTCGACCTGATCGCAAGGGCGGCGGGGGAGGAGGACCTCGCGGCGGTCGAGGACGCGGTCGGCCGGCAGCTGGTCCATGCTGCCGCGGGAGACGAACTCACGGTCCGGTGGGCTCCGATGGTCCGACCCGCCACGGTGGCCGACGATGCTGCGCTGCTCGCCCTCGACACGGTCTCGTGGACCCCGGGTTCCGGCTTCCCGTCGGTGAGCCACGGGGCGAGCACGTCGTTCTTCGGCGGGCGCAGGACGCCGGAGACGCATCTCGTCGCGGCGCTCGGTGATCAGGTCGTCGGCTGCGTCTCCACGCTGCCGAAGACGCCGTTCGCCGAGGGCGCGCACGTCTACGGGCTCTGGGGACTGATGGTGGCGCCCGAGGCCCGCCGGCTCGGCGTCGCGTCGGCGCTGCTGGCCGCCGCCGAACGGACCGTGGTCGAACGTGGCGGCCGGAAGATGAGCCTGCGGGTACTCGGCACGAACGAGGCGGCGCAGGGCCTGTACGAGCGGCACGGCTATGTGGTCGAGGGCCGGTACGAGGAGGAGTTCCTCATCGACGGCCGGTACGTCCACGACCTGAGCCTCGCCAAGAAGCTCGGCTGAGTGCCGGGCGCCCTCCGGGCGCCGCCCGCCGGGACGAACCGACCCGCCCGCCGGGCCGAACCGATCCGGACGGGCGGGGTCGCGTCACGTCGGCCGGTCCACCGTGTACTCGACGTCGTCGAGTACGGCGTCGGTGTCGACACGTGACGCGAGCACGTACCCGACCCGGATGTCGTGGTAGGTGATGCCCGGGCGCACGGCGGGCGGCAGGTTCTGCCGGGTGGAGCCGTCGGCCGACTCGTTGCGCTCGTCGCCGGGGAATTCGACCGAGGTGTCCGGCGTCACCCGGAAGCGCAGCCGCTCCGCGCGTACCACGGCACCGCCGACGATCTCGGCGTCCCGGGCGAGCCGTCGCCGGTTGCCGGCGCGTGCGACCGGGTCATCTTTTCCGGCCCCAGCTGGCATTGTGGCGATGGCGGGGTTCGGAGCGCCGGGCGTCGTCGGACCGGCGGGAGCGCCGGGTCGGCTGCCGCGGCGGGCTCCACTCGGCCTCGTCTCCGTAGTCCCGGCCATCGTCGTCCGCCCGGTCGTCACCGTCACCGTCGTCGTCCTCGTCGAGGTCGTCGGCGCGGCTCGTGGCTCTCGCTCCGGTCTCCCGGACGGTACGACCGGACTCCCGGGCGGTGTCACCGACCTCGTCGGCCGCGCCACCGGCCTTCTCGACCGTCCCGCTGAGGCTCTCCGTCGCCTCGCCCGCGGTGTCACCGAGATCGCCGGCGGCCTGCCCGGCGCCGCTACCGACGTCGCCCGCGGCCCGTCCCGCGCCGCTGCCGACGTCCTTGGTGGCCTGACCGGCGCCGCTACCGACCTCCTCGGCGGCCCGTCC
>JBAUUM010000898.1:0-16301 GCA_049582705.1 Actinocatenispora sp. | reverse complement strand
CACCGGGGCGGGCGGCTGGGCCGGCGCGACGCTCGGCGCCGAGGGCGGCGCCGCCATCGGTACCGCGATCTTCCCGGGAGCAGGCACCGTCGTGGGCGGTGCCGTCGGTGGCGTGGTGGGCGGAGTCGTCGGCTCCGGCGCCGGCAACGTGGTCGCCGACCACGTCGTGGGCGCCGCCGGTGACGCGTCGGACTGGGTCGGCGGGGCGGCCGGAGACGTCGGCCACGCCGTCAACCCGGGGAACTGGTTCTGACCATGTCGGCGGGGGCCGGGCCGCGCCCGGTCACGTCGGGGCCATGAACGGCGACCTTGGCTGGTCCGTCGGCCTCACCGTGCTCGGTGCGGCGCTGCTGGTCTGCGTCGTACTCGGGTGGAGCGGTCGCTGGCGCGGCTGGGCGCACCGACCCGGCTGGGACACCCTCGTCGTGGGCTGGCTGCCGGCCGCCGGGCTGATCCTGCTCGGCCTCGGACTGGTCAAGCTCCTCGGCGAGCCGGTCGGCACCGCGGTCGGGTCGCTGCTGTGGCTGGTCGGCGTCGTGCTCGCCGTGGTCGCGGTGGTCTACACGATGTTCCGTCCCCGCTGGTACGGCCCGCGCTGGCGGCACCACCGGCCCGGCGCCCCGGCCCCGGGCACCCGCGACACGCTGACCGCGGTGGCGGTCGGGTTCGCCGGTCGACCCGGCGACAGCAGCGCGGCGAAGGCGCGGGAGGCGTTCGGTGGCTCGACGCCGGTCGCGCGCTGGCACGGTGGCTACGTGTACGACCCGCACTGCCGGGACCGCCCGCACGGCATGGCCCGGCGGGGCACCGTCATGGGTGACCTGATCCTGCACCGCGAGGGCCTCGTGTTCGCGGCGACCCAGTGGGAGGACAACCTGCGCGGCACGTCGACCGTACTGGTCCTGCCCGCCGGAGACATCGCGGTGGCCCGGGTCGTGTCGCCCCGCGCCGACGCCGACGGGCGGAGGGCGCCCGGTGCGTTGCGGCGGTCCGTCTTTCCGCGCCTCGTCGTCGAATGCGCCGACGGGCGGTACCTGTTCGAGGTGACCCGGGGCCGGGCGACCCGGGTGGCCGCGCGGGTCACGACACTGGCCGGAGGCGACCGTGACCGCTGACCTGACCACGTACCGACATCCGGCCCCGGGGTTCACGATCCCGCTGCCGGGCGACTGGGAACGGGTGCCCGCGCCGCACGACGGGATCGCCCTCGTCGCCCTGGAACCCGAGCGCGAGCCGTGGTTCCGCGCCAACGTGGTCGTGACCACCGAGCAGCTCGCCGCCGAGATGGACCTCCGGCTGTGGCAGGCGTACGTGGACGAGCTGACGCCCCGGGTGCTCACCGACTACCGGCTCGTCGACCGCGAGTTCACCGAGCTGGCCGCCCGGCCGGTACTGCGCCGGCTCGCGCACCACGCCACCGGTCGGGGCTCGGTCACGATGGAACAGTGGTCGAGCATCCACGGTACGACCGGGTTCACGGTCACCGCGTCGGTGGCCACCCTGGAGTACGTGGACGCCGCCGAACTGTTCGCCGAGATCGCGTCGGGCCTGCGCCCGGACCCGGAGTGAGGACCTGATGCCGGTGGAGTTCGACGCCAGCGCCGGGCGGTTACGGGTCGACCAGGTCGGCCTCGACCGGCTCGTCGGCCTGGGCCGCGGTGACCTCCGGCCCGCCGACGAGGCCCTCGCGGAGCTGCGGGACTGTGGGGCGGTGACGTCCGAGGGCGTCCACCCGGCTCTCGCGCCGGGCGTGGCCGCCATCCTGGATCCGGTCTGCCGGCTCCGGCTCGTGGTCCGCGACGGCGCCGGCCGCGGCGACTCCGTCGAGGGCTGGGCGTCGGGTGACGCCGCCGCGTTGGTACTCGACGCGCCCGACGGGCTGTGCGAGTTCGTGACCGTCCACCCGACGTTCCTGCCCGCGGCGATCGGCCGCGTCGTCGGGCTCGGCCCGCACCGCCGGCTGCGGGTACCGCCGGTGACGCTCTCCCCGGGCCGGTTGGAGGACCTCATCTCGCCGGACCCGGCCCGCCGCGCCGGGGCGGTACGGCAGACGTGCGCCGAGGCACCCGGGAACGGCGTGGAGGACGCGGTCGCGGCGCTCGGTTCGGGCCTGCGCCGCCGGTGGGACGTGTACGTGACCTGGCCGCCGGCGACGGACTCGGTCGGCGAACGCTCGGTGCACGTGCTCGACACCGAGGACGGCCTGTGGTCCCTGGAGCCGGCCGCGGACGGCGGTGTCCTGGTCGGGCCGACCACGGCGACGGTCGTGTGGCGGGCACTGGTACTGCTGCTGCCGCGCGACGAGGAGTACGGTCGGCCGACGCGCCGGGCGTCCGCGGCACCGGGCCGTTAGCGCCCGTCGAAACCCCTGGCGCGCCGGATCGAGACAAGGAAGGCCCCCCGGGGGGACGGCGGGCCTTCCTTGCGTCCCAGGGAACTGCGGGCGCAGGTGCCACCCCGTCAGGACTCCGTGCGGCCTACGGGTATCCGCCGACCGAACCGACCGTCCACGCGGTGTCCGACACCGCTGTTCCGGCGGCGACGACCTGCATGCTGCCGAGTACCGAACAGTTGCCGTCGGCCCACACCCGTTGGGTGCGGTTCGTGTTGTTGAAGTAGGAGTTGCCGCCGCCGCTGATCGGCTGGCACTCGCCCGGCTGGACGACGGTGAGCGAGGTCCAGTTCCCCGTGTAACCAGGGTTGACCCAGGTGCACATCCGGCCCGCCGCGCACTGCGAGATGGACCGTGGCTCGACACCGGTATGGCTGTGCTGCGAGACGTTCTCGTCGTGCGGTGGTGCGGCGCTGGCGGCACCGGTGCCGCCGAGCACGGTGACAGCGAAGCAACAGGCTGCCGCCGCTCCCACGAGAGTTCGCTTCATTCGTTCTCCGTTTTCCATTGCGCTGTCCGACGCCGAGCAGCACAACAGACCGGGCATTCATCGGTACTTCACGCCACTGTCACCGCAGGTCAGAGGGCTTCTTGCGCGCCCCGACGCAGACCGTCGCCATCGACCCGGTCCCGTGGAAGGACGAGGACCCGTGCCTTTGTCGCGGCCACCGGGTGTGGGCGATCGGCGCTGGCGGGGAGCGTCAGATGGCCGGATGCGCTGAGGCACCGTGTCTTTGGCGTGCGTGGCCTAGCCGAGTCGGGCCGCTTCCGGGCCTTCTCCCCAGACGTTCATCAGTGCCCAACGGGTCAGTCCGTAGACCAGCGTCCAGCCGACCGGCGTCAGGTAGGACACCACGATGACGAATGCCGCGACGGTCCCGGCGCGGATCCGATCGCGCAGTGTCTGCTCTCCCTCGCCTTTCAGCGCGCGCCACCCCCGCCAGGCAAGGAACGTTCCGAACAGCGGTGCCAGCCAGGCGACCGCCATGGCGAGCAGGGTGAACCAGGTGAACGGGCTGGACAGGGTGCCGCGCACCGACTCTCCCTCCGGCAGCGGCGAGTACACCATGTCGGCCACGCTGTCGCTGTTGCCGCCGTGCGGGCCGCCGAGGAGATCCAGGAGGAAGACGAACACGGCGAGTCCGAAAGCCCACACGAGGGCCAGCTGCGCTCGCCACAGTCCGTTGGTCATCAGTCCAGCACCCAGTTCAACAGCAGCCGGCCCGGCGGCAGCAGGGTGAAGACGATGAAGGCCACCGTGAGACCTGCTGCCCCGAACATCCAACGCCGCAGCACATCGGGCATCTCCCGGCCCCGTCTGACCAGCGAGGTGAAGGACATCAGCAGGAGGACGACCGCGACCATCGGCCCCGCAGCCGTGATGATCATGGCTGGGACCACGAGTATCAACATCGGCCCGCCGAACACGTCGCCGGGCGCCAGGCATCCGGTCGAGCAGTGATCGGCTCCCCGAAGGGTGAACCGCACAAAGTAGGGGATGACCACGCCCGCCAGATAGACCGCGACCATCGACAGCTGCACGATCACGAGCAACCGCGGCACGACGGTACGGGACCTGGGCTGCGACACGCATGCAGCGTATCGGGCGCGATCAACATGCCGATTCTCGAAGACCGCCGGGGAAGCCCTCGGCGAGTGGCGTACCGCGCAGCAAACGGCGGGCTCCCGGAACTGTCCGGGAACCCGCCGTGTCGTTCGGCGCGGTGCGCTCAGGCGCCCGAGGCGAGCGTGTTCTGCGCCCGGGTGCCGTACTGCAGGTGCGTGTCGCCCACCTGGTTCGTGGTGCGCTGGAACTGCTGCGTGTTGCTGATGTACTCGTCGATGAGCTGGTCGGCCTTGCGCATGCAGGCCTGGTGCTCCTCGGTGCCCATGCCGCCGTCCAGCGTGTTCAGCGCGCGGGCCACGTGGGACTTCAACGTCGCGCGCAGGCTCTCGATGTTGCCCGCGTGCCCGCCCTGGTCGGCGGCGAGCTGGTCGATCGTGCCGAACTCGGCGCGGATCTGCCCGTTCATCGGTGCTCCTCCCGAGTTCAGACGTTGATGTCCCGGCTGACCTGCGGCGCCAGCGACTCGTGCGCGGCCACCGTGGTGTGCTGCGCGCTGTCGGCCTCCTGGTCACCGGTCTGGATGTGACGGTCGGCGTGCACCGCGCGGTACGCCTGGTTGGCGATCCGGTTGGCGAGCTGCGCGAGGTTGGCCTGGGACAGGTCGGAGACGGCGTAGAACGTGTTGCCGGACGCGCCCTTCAGCCCGTGCTTGGCCGCCTCCATCTTGCCGCCGAAGTTCTTCGACTCCGAGTACTGGTCCTCGGCGTTGCCCTCGTAGCCCTGGCCAGCGTTGGCGAGCCCGCCCGCCTCGTTGAGGTTGACATACCTTCCGCCCACTGCTGTCTCCTCCCGTCGAGTGGGTGAACCGCCCTGCGGCAGCGGCGTGCCCGACGAAGGCGTACTGGGACGGCCGGTGGCTGACCCACTCGCGTCGAGCCCGTGGCCGGGCTCACTCCGCCGATGCGACCACGGTATCGGTATGGGACGACTCGCGCGAGTGGCAGAAATCGGGAAAGGCGGTCCCATTCCACGAAGATCGTGCATGAGGTAGCCAGAGCGACACGTCTCGTGTACGCCCCGGGCGCCCCCGCCGGGTCAGGGGCGGGAGCTGGTGGGGCGCTGCGCGTACAGCAGTTCCATCACCGCGCGGGCCGCTTCGAGCCAGCGGTCCAGCCAGCCCTCGGGCAGCGCGCTGTCGCGCTCGGGGAGTTCGACCAGCAGGCCCTGCACCAGCGGGTGGTCCGCGATGGTCGGATCGCCGATGGTGCTGGCGGCGACCTCTTCGACGTTGCCCGCGTCGTGTTTCCGGTGTGCGGCACCGTTCAGCGGGGCCGCGTCGCGGGCGGGCAACGCGTTGCGGAACGGGAAACCGTCGGATCCGGAATTGTCGCGTCCGACGCTGTCCGGCACGAGATCCATGCGTCCAGCCTGCCTTGTCGCGCCGCGGCAGATGTCGGCGGGGTGTGACCGGTCCCGACCCCACTGCTCATGGCGGGACGGTTCTGCCCGGTCGCCTCCAGATGGTGAAGATCGGGTCTGGCGGGACCGCCAACGAAGGTATAGCGTTTCTGCTATGACTGGCGCGCGGGACGATGATCTTCCGGTCTTTCCCGGGTTCCGGGACATGGCCCAGCGGCGTCGTGATCTGCTGGCCGAGCTGGTCACCGAGCGTCGCGCGGCGGGCCTGTCTCAGACGGACGTGGCCGCCCGGATGGGCACGTCGCAGTCCGCCGTCGCCCGGCTGGAGACCGGCGGGGTCGACGTACGGCTCTCCACGCTGGAACGGTACGCGGACGCCGTGCACCGCCGGCTGGAGCTGAGGCTGCTCGGCGGCACCGAGGAGGGGCGATGAGCACCGGGAACACCGACGGCAGGTACGGCTGGCCGGGCACTCCGCCGGAATGGCAGCCACCGGGGCGCCCGGGGCGGGGTCCGTCGGACCCGACGGGACCGCGGGTGCCCGGCCGTCCGTCCTGGTCGGCGCCACCGGACGCGCCCGGTTCCGGGTCCGACAGCGAGCCGGCGCCGTGGCTGGAGCAGCGGATGTTCGAGCAGCAGATGGTGTCGCTGTCCGGCCCGATCACCAACGAACTGGCGTCCCGGCTCGGCGCGCAGCTGATGACGCTGGAGGCCCTCGCCACGCCGCGTACCGGGCCGATCCGGCTCCACATCACCAGCCCTGACGGTGACCTGGGTGCCGCGTTCGCGCTGATCGACGTGCTCGACCTGATGCGTTCGCCGGTCCGCGCGGTCGCCCTCGGCGCG
This sequence comes from Actinocatenispora sp., assembly GCA_049582705.1. Taxonomy (GTDB): domain Bacteria; phylum Actinomycetota; class Actinomycetes; order Mycobacteriales; family Micromonosporaceae; genus Actinocatenispora. The sequence goes on along the minus strand of JBAUUM010000898.1, from coordinate 10,077 downwards.
GTGGGCGGTGCGGCGCTGGGCGTGTACGCGGCCGCGCCGGAACGTCTCGCGTACCCGCATGCCCGGTTCCGGCTGGTCGAGCCCCGGGTGGACGAGATGGCGGGCACGGCCGACGAGGTGGCCCGGGCGGCGGGTTCCCACCTGCGGCTGCTGGACGACCTGGTGGTCCTGTTGGCCGGGACGACGGGTCGACCGCGGGCCGAGATCGAGCGCGACCTGTCCGAGCGGCGGGAACTCTCGGCGGCCGAGGCCATCGAGTACGGCCTGGTGCAGCGGCTCACCGATCCGTCGAGCCGGGGTCCGGCGGCGACCTGACCGGTCCACGGCGCCGGCGGACAGGGGCCCGGCTGCCCCGATCTGTCGTACCGCGATTCCGACATGGGCGAATTGTTGGATCAAATCAGCAACGATGCCGGTGCCCGGGCGCGCCACCGAGATCGACCGCGGGCAATAATCGACACATGCGGTTGTCCGCCCGGGTTGATTACGCGCTGCGCGCCGCTGCCGAACTTGCCGTCGCCGCTGAGGGCCCGGTCACGTCCGAGCAGCTGGCGCGGTCACAGCAGATTCCTCCGAAGTTCCTCGAACACATCCTCAACCAGCTCAGAAGGGCCGGCCTGGTACGCAGCCAGCGGGGCCCCGTCGGCGGCTACTGGCTGGCCCGCCCCGCCGCCGAGATCTCGCTCGCCGACATCATCCGGGCCGTGGACGGCCCGCTGCTCGGTGTGCGGGGGGAGCGCCCGGAGCTGATCGACTACACCGGGGCGGCCCGTCCGCTGCAGGAGGTCTGGATAGCGCTGCGGGCCAGCGAGCGGTCCATCCTCGAAGCGGTCAGTCTGGGCGACGTCGCCGCCGGAGAGCTGCCGCCGGCGGTACAGGCGCTGACCGTCGACGAGCGTGCCTGGACGACCGTGGGCCAGCGACCCTGACCCACTGACCGGGCCAGCGGCCCTGACCCACTGACCGGGCCAGCGGCCCTGGCCCACTGACCCGGTCACCGCGTCGTCCCGGGCGGCAGCCCGTCAGATCTGGCTGGTGGTGTGCCGGCGTCGGCCGAACGCGCCCGCGACGATGGCGATGCCGATGACCGCCAGTACCACCTGGATGGCGTGCTTGATCCAGTCGATGCCGTGCGTGCGGTCCACGCCGAAGGCCTGGGCGATCAGCCCGCCCACGAAGGCGGCGACGATGCCCACGCCGATCATTGCCCACCAGGGGATGTTCTGCCGTCCGGGCAGGATGAGGCGGCCGATCACGCCGAGTACCGCGCCCGCGATGATCGCCCACACGATCGTTCCGATCATGCTGTCCTCCCACTGTCGTCCGGTGCTCTTCCCAGGATCGCCGCCACCGACGTGCGTCGCCCACGAAATCGTCGACCCGACCGGTGTCTGCCGGTCCGGCGACCACTCCCGCGATCCCTGTGTCCAGGATCCGCCTCGATGAGCGGTACCGCCACCGGACGCACGCCCGGCCGGCACCGGTCCCGCGCCCGGCCGGCGCCGGGCACCGTGGCGCGTGCCTGCCAGAATTCCGCCGTGGACATGCTGACCAAACGACTGCGGGTCGCCGCCTACGGCATCTGCGTCCGGGACTCCTCCGTACTGCTGGCGCGTTACATCGGCGGTGACCGTCCACGGTGGACGCTGCCGGGCGGTGGCATCGACCACGGCGAGGACCCGTACGACGCCGTACGGCGGGAGCTGGTCGAGGAGACCGGCTTCACCGTACGGGTGACCGACCTGCTCGGCGTGCACTCGTGGCACGACAGCCCTCGCCGGGGTACGAATCTGGACTACCACGGCCTGCGCGTCATCTACCTGATCGACATCGTCGGCGGCGAGCTGCGCAACGAGGTGGGCGGCACGACGGACCGGGCGGAGTGGTTCGACCTCGACGCCGTCGGCGGGCTGGACCGGGTGGCGTTGGTCGACTACGGCCTCGACCTGTACCGGGAGCGTCCCGCGGACGGCCACCCGCCCCGCGTCCGCTTCGACACCTGACCGGTCGGCGTCGTGCGCGCCTCGGCCCGGTCCCCGCGACTCCGGCCCGGACCCGGTCGGGGTGACGTTTCGGCCGCCGGCCCGTATGGTGCGGCGACACCCCCGTGGGAAGGAACACCGTGACTGGCGAGTGGCACCCGGGACAGGGCGCGCCGGACGAGCAGAACCCGTTCCGGCACCGCAGCGAGCAGCCGTCGGGGCAGCAACCCCCCATGGGCGCGCAACCGCCCGGACAGCAGGGGCCCGCACAACCCTGGCCCGGTCAGGCGCCGTCCGGAGGCGTTCCGGGTGCCGTGCCCGGCCCGCCACCCGGATACGGGCCGCCGGGCCAGTTCGGCCAGCCGGGGCAACCAGGTCAGTTCGGTCAGCCCGGCCCCGGCGCTCCTGGCCAGGGGCCACAGCCTGGCCAGGGGCAGCAGCCTGGGCCGTTCCCCGGACCGGGTCAGCCGCCCGGCGGCTGGCAGCAGCCCCCGGCCAAGAAGAAGCGCTGGCCGCTCTTCCTGGTCATCGGGATCGTCGCGTTCCTGGTCCTCTGCGTCGGGGCGCCGGTCGGCGGGTTCTTCGTCTACAAGAACGTGAAGAGCACGTCGGACCACACGGCCACCGCCGGCCTCCCGGACGTACCGCCGGACGCCGGCATGCAGAAGGGCTGGCAGACCGGTGTCGACGGGTCGGCGAGCACGATCGAGATCTTCGAGGACTTCGGCTGCGACCACTGTGCGACCGTGCACACCGCGATCCACTCCACCGTCGACAAGGCGACCAGCGGGCCGGGCGCGACCTGGTCGGTCACGTACTGGCCGGTGGCTTTCGCCGAGAACGCCGTCGGCCGCCGGGGGGCGAGCGCGTTCGGCTGCGCCATCGCCGCGACGCCGGACGGCGGGCACGCCGCGCTGGACTACCAGGACACCCTGTTCAAGAACCAGGCCGAGCTGCTGAAGGACGGGTTCAGTACCGAGAAGCTGTTGTCCCTGGCCCCGAGCGCGTTGGCCGATGACGACGAGTTCACCGCCTGCGTGAAGTCCGTGGCGTACGGCAAGTGGGTCGACTCGCTGTACAAGGAACTCACAGACCGCGGCATGAGCGGGGTGCCCACCGTGATCGTCAACGGTCAGACCCTCAGCACCGACCAGCTCACGAAGGACGGGTTCGCCGAGGTCATCGCCAACAACGGCCCCTGACCGCGGCCCGACCTACCTGGCCGGTCCTGCCCGGTCCACGAGTGGGGCCGGTCCATGGTCGGACCGGCCCGCTCGCCGACCTCATGACGACGCGGACCTCATGACGACGCTGACCTCATGACGACGCAGACTGCGGGCCACGCGGGTCGGTGTCGCGGGTCAGCCGATCGCCCAGGTGTGTACGGGGTCTCCCTCGCGCATGTGCTCGCAGTACCGCTGCAGCATCGCGTGCAGCGCGCCGAACCGGTCGAGCTGCTGGTCGTCCTGGAGCTTGGTGACGGTCTCCGCCTGCCACTGGGCGCCGTTGAGACCGGTGGTGCAGCGGCCCTCGATGATGCCGAGCAGCCGGTCCCGTACGGCGGGGTCCACCCCGAACCGGTCGAGCCCGTCGTACGCCGCCGGCAGCAGATGGCGCAGTACCAGGTCGGTGGCGGAGACCTCGCCGATGCCCGGCCAGTACAGCCGGGATTCGATGCCGTCGCGCGCGGCGGTGTGGAAGTTCTCCTCGGCCGCGCTGAACGTCATCTGTGTCCAGATAGGACGGTCCTGCTCGCCGAGGGTGCGGACCAGCCCGTAGAACAGCGCGGCGTTCGCGATCATGTCCACGACCGTCGGGCCGGAGGGCAGTACCCGGTTCTCCACCCGCAGGTGCGGCCGGTTGTTCATGATGTCGTAGACCGGCCGGTTCCACCGGTAGACGGTCCCGTTGTGCAGCCGCAGTTCGCCGAGCCGGGGTACGCCACCGGACTCCAGCGCCTCCTTCGGGTCCTCGTCCTCCAGGATCGGGAGCAGCGGCGGGAAGTAGCGGACGTTCTCCTCGAACAGGTCGAAGATCGAGGTGATCCAGCGTTCCCCGAACCAGACGCGCGGCCGGACGCCCTGCGCTATCAGCTCTTCCGGCCGGGTGTCGGTGGCCTGCTCGAACAGCGCGATCCGGGTCTCCGCCCACAGTTCCTTGCCGAACAGGTACGGCGAGTTGGCGCCGAGCGCGCACTGCACGCCGGCGATCGCCTGGGCGGCGTTCCAGTAGTTGGGGAACGTGTCGGGCGAGACCTGCAGGTGGAACTGGAGGCTGGTGCAGGCGGCCTCCGGCACGATGGAGTCCGTGTAGGTGGACAGCCGTTCCATGCCGCGGATGTTGATGGTGAGGCTCTCGCCCCGGGCGGCGATGATCTGCTGGTTGAGCTGCAGGTACCGGGCGTCGCCGGACAGCGCCTCGGGGCCGGTCTGGTCCTGGCGCAGTGTCGGCAGGGTGCCGATCAGGCACAGGTGTGCGTCGACCTCGTTGGCGCCGGCCTCCGCCTTGGTGAACCGTTCACGCAGGTCGCGCTCGTAGTCCTCGAATCCTCCGCCGGCGATCAGCCGTGGCTCGGCGTTGAGTTCGAGGTTGAACTGGCCGAGTTCACGCTGGAACTTCGGGTCGCTGACCCGTTCCAGGACGTCGACGTTCTTGAACGCCGGTGCGGCCTTCTCGTCGATGAGGCTGAGTTCGACCTCCAGGCCGGTGAGGGGTTTGTCCGCGTCGAACGTGAAGTCGTTCAGCATCAGTGCGAAGACGTCCAGGCACCGCCTGACCTTCTCCCGGTACCGCTGGCGGTCCTCACTGTTGAACGCACGCGTGTCGACCTGCTTACCCATCGGTCCTCCCGCGTCACCCGATGTGGTGAACACCAACCGTATATGTACCGTCGACTCCGTGCTAGGGCCGAATGGCTTCTTGTGGTACGTGACCTATCTCGCAAACGTGACTAATCGCCGTCACCCCGTCCCGGTACTCCCGTCCCTCCGCCGACCCGGTCATGGTCTCCCGCGCCACGCCCCCGAGCGGTGCGAAGGACCGGACCCGTCGATCTCCAGATTCCGGACGAACTCAGAAATCATCCAGCGATCATGCGCGGGCCGCCACTCGGAGCCGGCACGATCCGCGCCGCGCCGATCCGGGCAGCAACGCACCGGACGGCCACCACGTCGTGCCACGACCCGTGACCGCTGACGCGCGAAACGGCGCCCACCGTCGAGGGTGGGCGCCGTCGGGTCGGCGGTGGTCAGGAGCGGACCGCCTCGCCCTCGATCTCGATCTTGATCTGCTTGCCGACCATCACGCCGCCGGTCTCCAGCGCCTGGTTGTAGGTCAGGCCGAAGTCCTCGCGGTTGATCTCGGTCGTCGCGGTGAAGCCGAACACCTGCTGGCCGTACGGGCTGACGGCGACGCCCTCGAGGTCGAGCGCGAGTTCGACCGGCCGGGTCACGTCCCTGATCGTCAGCTCGCCGGACACGGTGAACGAGTCGCCGCCGCCGGCCGCCACACCCGTGGTGCGGAACGTCATGACCGGGTACTTCTCCGTCTCGAAGAAGTCCGCGCTGCGCAGGTGGTTGTCCCGGGTCTCCTGTCCGGTGTGCACGCTGCTGGTCTGGATCGTCGCGCTCACGGAGGACTGGAGCGGGTCCTCGGAAATGGTGATGGTGCCCTCGAAGTCCCCGAAGTTGCCGCGGACCTTGCTGACCATCAGGTGCTTGACCACGAATCCGACCCGGGAGTGCGCCGTGTCCAGCGTGTAGGTCCCGGCCTGCGGAATCGTGGCGCCGTTCCAGTCACGCACGGCGAGGGTGGTCTCGCTCATCTCGGTGCCTCCCATGTCGACGCTCTTGTACTTGCCTCAACAACAATCTACGACGCAAATATTTCACCTGTCAACTACCTGGTAGGATCGGCGGCATGACGAGTGAGGTGTTCAACGATCCGCGCATCACCGCCATGGGCCTGCTCAGCGAGGCGTATACGGGGATCCTCGATCAGTTCAACCCGTTACTCGCCAAGCACAAGCTGTCGCTGGCCGAGTTCGACGTGCTCGTCCGACTGGGGCGGTCGCCCGAGCGTCGGCTGCGGATGAGCGACCTCGCGGCGCAGACGATCCTGTCGACCAGCGGGGTCACCCGCGTCGTCGACCGGCTCGAACGGGACGGACTGGTCGCCCGGGAGGCGTGCCCCAGCGACCGGCGGGGCTCCTTCGCGGTGCTCACCGAGCACGGGACCACCCGACTGGCCGCGATCCTGCCGGCCCATCACGAGATGATCGAGCGCTGGTTCACCGGCCTGCTCGACCCGGAACAGCTCGAACAGTTCCTGGCCACGCTGCGGGTCATCCGCGACGCGGTACGGCCGGACTCCACCGCCGGTGCCGGCGCGGCGCTGGAGGACCAGTGCCTCCGGCGACCGGCCGCGCACTGACCGCCCGTGCCGTGACCTTGTCCCCCGGGGCCTGACGGGCCGGACGATTCGACCCGTCCGGCCACGATGGCTGTCCGGCCACGATGACCTGTCGGGCCACGTTGCCCGTCCGGCCAGGACGACCCGGCCGGAGCGGTCAGCTGGTGACCCCGGCGCGGGCGCTTCTCGGCCGCTGCTCCGCGGCGGCCCGGGACCAGACGCGGATCACATCCCGCACCGACAGGATCCCGACCACATCGTCGTCCTCGATCACGATGAGATGCCGGAAGCCGCCGCGGATCATCGCGTCCGCGGCGTCGATCAGGGTCCAGTCCGGACCCGCGAACACCAGATCACTGGTGTGGTGTGACTCGGCGCGTTCGGCGTCGGGGTCCAACCCGGCCCCGATGGCCCGGAGCACGTCGCGCTCGGTCAGGATGCCGGGCCCGTACCCGTCCGGGTCGAGCACCACGGCGGCCCCGACGTTCTGCTGCGACATCAGGGCGGCGGCCTGACGCAGTGTGTGCCCTGGTCCGATGGACACCACCGCCGGGCTCATCGCCTCGCGTACCTGCATGAACCTCACCCCCAGGTTCCTACGGTACGGACATCGTCCCTCAAAGTGGCGGGAGTCACAAATGCTGCGCCCCGCTATGGGGGACGGTGTCTCCGCCGCCTGGCCGAACTGGTGACACTGAGTCGTGCGCCCGCACCCGCCGGCCGCCGCCACGAGCAGGGCCGTCACGGGCAGTGAGTCGGTTCGGGGAGGCGCCACCGCGTGCCCGCGTGGACACCGCCGGCGCACGCGTGACTGTGGCACACGGTACTGAGCGGGCGCGCCCCGCCGACGCCATCAGTACAGTTGTGGACCGAACGGCTGTGAACGGGTGTCGAGGGGAGTGCGGGACGTGTCGCTGAACGTTGTGATCCTTGCTGCGGGGATGGGTACCCGCCTGGGTCGTCCGCATCCCAAACCGCTGACGCCGCTCGCGGACGGTCGGAGCATCCAGCGGCAGCAACTGGACCACATCGAGGCGGCCTTCGGCGACGACGCGTTCGTGACCGTCGTGGTCGGCTTCAAGAAGGACCTCATCATGGAGGAGTCCGGCGCCCGGGCGAGCTTCGTCTACAACGAGGAGTACGACCAGACGAACACCTCCAAGAGCCTGCTGAAGGCGCTGCGGTTGTCCCCGCCCGGCGGCGTGCTCTGGCTCAACGGTGACGTGGTGTTCGTGCCCGGACTGTTCGACGCGCTGCGCCCGGCGATCGACGAGGACCGCAGCTTCGTCGCGGTCAACACCGAGAGCGTGGCCGACGAGGAGGTCAAGTACACCCTCGACGACGCCGGCTACATCGCCGAACTGTCCAAGAAGGTGGTCGGCGGACTCGGCGAGGCCGTGGGCATCAACTACGTGGCCGCCGCGGACAAGCCCGCGCTGATCGAACACCTCGGGCTGGTCGACGACCAGGAGTACTTCGAGGGCGGCATCGAGGGCGCGATCCGCAACGCCGGCCTCAGGTTCTCCGCGATCGACATCTCCGCGTACGGCTGCGTCGAGGTCGACTTCGAGCCCGACCTGAGCCGCGCCAACGAACTCGACTCCACCGAGCCGGGGCGCTGACCCGGTGGACCACCACGCGCTGCTGCGCGCGGTCGTGATCGCCAGCGGCGTGTCGTGACCGTGGCCACGCCGACCGGGACGCGGCCGTCGGCCGCCGACTTCTACGCCGTCAACCGCGGCGGCGGGCTGGTCACCGAGCAGCTCAACCAGCGGCTCGCCGCGCGTGTCGCCGTGCTCTCGGAGCGGCTCGGCGTGACGCCGACCGCGCTCACCGCCGGCAACCTGGTACTCGGCCTGGCCACCTCGGTCGCGGTGATCCTCACCGCCGGCCCGGTCGCCGCCGGTCGGGTGCCGGCCTGGCTGGTCGGCGTGCTGGCCTTCGTGGTCTGGCACGCGGCGTACACCCTCGACTGCGCCGACGGGCAGCTGGCCCGGGTGACCGGCGCCAGCAGTCCGGCCGGCGCCCGGGTCGACGTACTGGCCGACGTGGCGTTGCAGATCTCGCTGGTCGCCGCCGTGAGCGCGGTCGGCGTGGCGCAGCGACCGAGCACGCCGACGTGGCTGGTCGCCGCGTTCGCCGCGTCCTGGATGGTCAACCTGGTGACCTCGGTGATGGCCAAGGAGGGCGCCAACGCCAGCCTGGTCACCTCGTCGTCGCTGCCGGTACGGATCGTGAAGCTGATCCGGGACTACGGGGCGATGCTCGTCCTGATCGGTGTTGTGCTGGCCGCGGTACCGGCCTGGACGATCTGGCTGATGGTGCTGTTCACCGCCGTCAACGGCCTGTTCCTGCTGGCCAGCATCGCGGCGGCCGGCCGGGCGAGCCTCCGGGCCCCGTCCGATCGGTGACCGGGCTTCGGCGGCGGACCCTCACCGGCATCGGCGACCAGGCCCTGGTGGCGGTCACCACCGCGGGCACCGGGCTGCTGGGCACGGCGGTACTGACCCGCCCCGCCGCCGCGGTGATGCTCTACACGATCCAGATCATGGTGTTCGTGCAGGGCGTCGGCCGGGCGTTCGTCGGGGACGTGATGCTGGCGCACGTGCCCCGGTTCACCGACGAGGCGCAGCGCCGCCGGCAGTTCGGCAACGCGCACGCCACCACGGTGGCGCTGTCCCTGCTCGCCGCCGCCGTCCTCGCGGCGGGCTGGCTGCTGCTGCCCCGGGAGTACGTCGGGGACCTCATCTGGGGCGTGCCGTTCCTGCCGTCGATCCTGCTCCAGGACCTGGCCCGGTACACGTACCAGACCCAGGGGCGTCAGCCGCAGGCGCTGGTCATCGACCTGTGCTGGGTGTCGGTGCAGGTGCTGTGCATCGCGCTGGTGCTGGGCACCGGTCACGTCGCGGGCGGGCCGCTGGTCGCCTGCTGGGGCCTGGGCGCCACGGTCGGCGCGGTCGTGTTCTACGCGCGTACCCGGCTCAACCCGCTGGCCGGCCGGCCGCTGCACTGGCTGCGGGACACCCGGCACCTGCTCGGCTGGTTCACCCTGACCGGACTGCTCGCGCAGCTGACCACGCTGCTGATCGCCACGCTGGTGCAGGGCATCCTGGCCCGCGCCGCGTACTCGGGGCTCCGCCTGGTGCAGACCCTCGTACTGCAACCGGCCCAGAGTCTCGCGATGGCGCTCAACGGGCTGCTGGTACCGCGGGCCGCCGAACTCGCCGGCGCCGGTGACCTGGCCGGGTTGCGCCGCCAGACCCGGACCGTACTGGCCGTCAACGCGGCGATCGGCGTCTGCATCATGGCGGTGGCGATCCCGCTGGCCTCCCCGGTGCTCGACCGGTACCACGGCGGTGACTACGCGGGGGTCGCCGTGATCGCGGTACCGGTCTCCGTGCAGGCCTGGCTCTACCTGGCGCAGATCCCGTTCACCGTCGCGATCCGCGGTATGCACCGGGCCAGGCTGCTGTTCGCGCAGTACGCGATCTTCTCGGCCGCCACGCTCGCCGGCCTGGTCACGGGTGCCGTCAGCGGCGGGCTGACCGGTGCGGCGTGGGGGCTGATGTGCGGGGCCGGGGCCGGTACGGCGGTGCAGGTCGCGATGTATCTCGGCGCCGCCCGCCGGCTCGCCGGCCAGGGCCTGGCACCGGACCGGACCGGGGCCGTCGAGGAGCCCGTCGGC
>JBAUUM010000897.1:0-2059 GCA_049582705.1 Actinocatenispora sp. | reverse complement strand
CGGCTCGCCCTGGCCGACCGGCCGGCCGGCGAACGCGTCGACCCGCGTCGCGTCGCGCTGCGCGAGCTGGCACCCGAACTCACCGTCGTCGACAGCGCCGAACGCGGCGGCACCTTCGGCCTCGGCTACGACGGCACCGGATGGTTCGCCGCGGTGGCCGTGGCGCCGACCGACAACCCGGTTCCGCTCCGGCGCCTGGCCGAGATCGTCAAGGACGGCGCGCAGGTGTCCCGCCTCCAGCTGGTGTGCCACACCAGCCAGGCACCCGTCGCGCGGCTCAACGCCTGGGCGCCGGCCGCCGTCTCGTACCAGGAGGTGTCGGCGAAGCTGACCGGACCAGTGCCGCCCGGCGACAGCCGTACCTTCCTGGTGGCGCGCCTCGACGCGACCGACGCGGTCGAGGTGGCCGGAGACCGGGGAGGGGGGCTGACCGGCGTCCAGCGGGCGCTCGGCGCGGCTATCCAACGCATCGGCCGCACCCTGTCCGGCGCGGGCATCGGGTACCGGATGCTCGACGCCGACGAACTGCTCGGCGCGCAGGCCAGCATGCTCGGCATCGGCGCCGTCGGTCTCGCCGGCGCGGGCGGTCCCGGTGCGGGGAGCGCCGGCGTTGTCGGTCCCGGCGGCGGAGGACCGGTCGGCCAGCCCAGTACCGACGCGCAGTGGGACCGCTTCCTGGCCGGCGGGTACGCGCAGGTGTCCTTCCAGGTCACCGGCTGGCCGCCGGTGGGTGAGCGGTTCGCCGCGTGCCTGGACAACCTGCCCGTCGCCTGGACCAGCCTCAGCCTGCTGCTCGGCCCGGCCAGCGACCGGACCACCGACGACGAGGTGCCGCTGCGGGGCTACCTGAGGATCGCGGCGGCCCCCGATGCGCTCGGTCCGGCCTGCGCGGAACTGGCCAAGGCCGCCGGCCTGCAGGGCATGACGCTGCACCGGCTCGACGGCGAACAGGGTCCGGCCGTGTACGCGACCCTCCCGACCGGTGGCCAGGAGGATGTCGGCACCGCCGGGCACGCCTGCCCCGTGGACGCCCTGGACCAGCTCGCCCCGCCGGTACGGCACGGCGGCGTACTCCTCGGCCGCGACCCGGACCACCGTCCCGTACTGGTGTCGGTGTTCCGGGAACGGCCGGTGCGCCTCGTCCTCGTCGGCGGGATCTGGCCGACCCGGCTCGTCCTGCTGCGCAGCCTCGCCGTCGGCGCGCGGGCCGTCGCCGCCACCGGACAACCGGACTGGGTGTCGCTCGGCCGCTGGGCGACCGGTGCGGACCACTGGGTCCTGCCGCCCGGCGCGGGCGTGCCACCCGGCCACCCCGCCGCACCGGTACTCGTCAGCGTCGACCCGGTCGGCGGCACGCCGCCACCCGCGGCCGGCTGGCAGACGGTGGTCACGGTCTGCCCGCGCCCGTCCGAACGGCTGCTCGGCGGGGCCGACCTGCTGATCACGGGCAAGCTGCTGCCGGCCGACGCGGAGCTGGTCGCCGGCCGGTTCGGGCTGTCCGGCGACGGAGTACGCCTGCTGTCCCGGATGTACGACGACATGGCCGCGGTCATCGAACCCGGCAGCATCCGGTTCTGCTGGCCCACGCCCAGCACCGTGGAGCGCGAGGTACTCACGCCGCCCCGGCAGTCCCAGCCGGCCCTCGGCGCCCCGCCCCGCTGACCGTCCCCGGCGTGCCGACGTTCCGTGCGCCGGTCCGGGGTGGGGTCCTGTTCCCTTTTCTGTGCAGCGACTCGCCGATTGGTTCGGCGTTTCGCTGCACAGAAAGAGTGGGCTGGCCGTTCTGTGCAGCGGCTCGCCGATTGGCTCGGCGTGTTGCTGCACAGAAAGGGGTGGGGGTGCTTGTTCCGTGTCGGGGTTCAGCCGTTGAGGCCGCGGACCAGGGCGTAGAGGCCGCACGCGCCCAGCGCCAGCGGTACGACGGCCAGGCCGAGGACCACCTCCAGGATGTCCAGCGCCCGACCCCAGGTCGGCGTCACGCGACGGCCGGCCACGACCAGCCCGTACGTCGCCACCGCCCCGCCCGCGACCAGGAGCACCGCGGCGACCCCCGCCACCC
>JBAUUM010000896.1:0-8742 GCA_049582705.1 Actinocatenispora sp. | reverse complement strand
GGCACGCACGGTCGCGCGGCGCGAACGGCGCCGCCGGTACGGCGCGGGGCCTCCGAGCGGGCACGCTCGTAGAGCGGTGCGGCCTGTGTCGGCAGGCACATGCGGCTCAGCGGGTCCCGACACGGGAAAGCTCCGCCGGGACCACTGTGGACCCAGCCCTGTCCGCCCAGGTCGGTGATGGGCTGCCGGCACCAGCGGCATGGCCGGCGCGGCGCCCCGGAGCCGGGCCGCGCCACGGGCGGAAGGCTCTCGCCGCCGGCCTCGACGTGGCGGGAGTGGCTGCGCGTACCGGTCACCGGGTCACGCTCCAGCCCTGTTTGGGCCAGACCTCGACCCAGCGGGGCCCCTCCTGGTACGTGTCCGCCTCCTCGTCACCGGCGAAGCCGTCGACGAGGGCCTGCACGTCCTCGACGCCTGCCTTCAGCAGGCCGGCGATCTCCCGGACGCTCAGGCCGCTCCGGTACGCGAGGAACTGCGCCATTTCCCGCTCGGCGGCGGCGCCCTCCAGTACCCGGTCCAACTCGTACACGCGCTTGACGAGATGCCGCGCGGCGTCACCGGATCCCGGTGAGGCATAGGCTGATGGAGCCTGCATCGTGGTTTCTCCAGCTCTTGCGACGTGGGTGGGGCGCGATGCGTGGCTTTCGACGGCCGCATCGCGCCCTTTCTTGTGTTCACAGTGAGGACGCACGCCCTAAACAGCGGACGCGCACTAAAACTCTCACTGTGAGAGTTATACACCGTGAGCGGATCTTGTGCACCCTTCTCGGCCGAGTGTCGGGTCCGGACAGCAAATGGCCGGGACCCGCACCGGGTCCCGGCCCCTTGACCAACGAGGCGGCGCTATCCAGCCAGCGTTCCCGCCCGGACGGCGTCGACGAACGACGACCACTGCGTCAGGGAGACGACGAGAGGGCCGACGGTGCGACACTTGCTGTCCCGCACCCCAACGAGGGCAGCCGTTTCGCTCGCGGCCACTTCGACGCAGTTGCTCTGGTTGCCACTTCGCGTGGACTTCCGCCAGCCGACGAAGATCGGCGCCATGATTCCCACTCCGTCCTACCAGTCGACATCCCGTGTCACTGCGCGGATGAGCTTAACGGAATCATCGGCGGTCATCGATGCGTCACGAAGCTTGTCGTAGACACCCTCGTACCAGGTGACGTCCTGCGGGTCCCTGACAACGGGGTCGAACGTCAAGGTCTCGACGAACACCGCGTCGGTCTCCTCCGGATCGTGGTACGAGAGCACCGAGAACGAGTTGGCCCAGCTGACCCGCTCATGCACCGGAGATTTCAGCGGCAACACCCGGATGACAACGGTCTCGCGGGATGTACCAAGGTCGATCAGATGGTCCAGCTGATCGCGCATGGTGTCCGCCGGGCAGGACCTACGACGCAGTACGGCCTCGTCGAGTACGACCTCGTAGCGGAACGCCTCGTCGGCGAACAACACTTCCCGTCTGGTCAGCCGCGCCCTGACGGCACGTTCGACGGCCGACGGATCCGCGAAGGCCGGGTAATCCGAGAAGCGGAACCGACTGTAGTCCTCCGTCTGGAGCAGACCGGGAATGGACACCGCACCGAACTCCCTGATGGATGCGGTGCCCGACTCAAGCTCGGCCAGCGCGCGATGCCGTTGGTGAGCCTGCCCGCGCAGCGACTTCCACCAGCCGTTGTCCGCCGCCCGGGCCATGAGCACGATCCGGTCGTACTCGTCCCGGCCGACATCCAACCGATCGAGGATGTTCATGACCAGGCCGACATCCGGCCGCCACATGCCCCGCTCGATACGACCGAGCTGCGTTCGGTCCACTCCGATCATCGCGCCGAGTTGCGCGAGCGTCATCCCCTCCCGGGTGCGACAGGCACGTAGCGTCTCGCCGAGCCTCCTCCGACTGCTCGTTGGGGTTCGCTCGGTGGCCATCCAGGTCCCTGTCTCTTCGCCCGCCACGACGCCGACCAGTATGCGCGGGAACGCCATCAACCGCCGCATCCAGTGCCCGGCGACATGGGTCAGAGCATGTCGTCGAACTCGCCGGCCTTGACACCGGCCACGAAGGCGGCGAACTTCGTCCGGTCGGTGATCGTCACGGTCCCGTCCGGGTCCTCGGACTCCCGAATGGCGATCGTGTCGCCGTCGCGCGCCACGTAGATGCACTGCGCGGAGTTCTGGCTGCGGCTCGACTTGCGCCAGTTCTCGAAACTCACGGATCAGCCCTTTCTGTGGTGACGAGCGGCGGACCGGATCGCGTCCCGCGATTCGTCAACGGTCAGTGCGCTCGCGCGAAGTCGGTCGAACACGGCCGATTGTTGTGCCACGAAGTCCGGGGCGGTCAGGACCATGTCGGTGGAGACGGTCTCGGTGAAGGCGACGGACGGCCGGTCAGGATCCCCGTACCGGAACAAGGTGAAGCCCACCTCCGGCATCAGCGGCCGGTAGCCGTCCGACAGCCGCAGCACGTGTACGGACACGTTCGTCCGGGTGGCCGAGAGATCGGCAAGATGATCGAGCTGTTCCACCATCCCTGCCTGCGAACCAGGAACCCGGTGCAGCACCGATTCGTCGAGCACCATCTCGAAACGGAAGGTCTCGTCGTCCAGGAGCGCCTGCCGGGTCCGCCGCAGCTGCATGGCCGCTGTCACCTCGTCGGGCGCGTACCCGGTGGCTTCCGTGTAGAGACTGCGCGTGTAGGCGGGCACCTGGACGAGACCGGGAACGAACATCGTGGCGTACTGCCTCATGTCCACGACGCCGGACTCCAGCTCCGCGACCCGTCGCTGCCGATCGAACGCACTGCCGGTGAAGGCCTTGTACCAGCCCTTGGAGTTGGCGGCTCGGGCAAGCGTGACGATCTGTTCTCGGGTGACGTCGTTCACGGCCAGCGCGTCCAGTACGGCACCGATGTCGGTGACGCTGGGCTTTGACAGCTTCCCGTTCTCCAACCGGGACAGCTTGGCGAAGTCGATGCCGGCCGCCGCCGCGAGTCCACGCACGGTGTAACCCCGCGCCTCGCGGAGTGCTCGTAGCTCAGCACCCAGCCGGGTACGCCGTGTCGCCGTGGGGAACTCCGGGGACATCGACACACCTTCCGTCGGACGCAGTCCACCCCATTATCGGCGCACGCTCCTCGACGATCAGCCACTGGACGCCACGCCCGACGAAACCGGCCCGCCGCGCGGCGGGACGGTCAGGTGGCGGTGGGGTGGCGGTCGAGCCACTCCTCGCGGGAGATCGCGTACTCGACCTCGCCGAGTTCGCTGCCGGCCAGCGGCTCGTCCCAGTCCAGGTGGAAGGTCCGCGCGTGCCGCATGCCGACCGTGGCCATCGTCGCGCGGGAGCCCTCGTTGACCGCCATGGTCTCGGCGAAGATCCGGGTCAGCCCGAGGTCCTCGAACCCGTGCCGGATCAGTTCGCGGGCGCCCTCGCTGGCCAGGCCGCGCCGCCAGTGCCGGCGCAGGATCCGGTACCCGAGTTCGGCCTGCCCGTCGACCGGGCCCTGGTCCGCGCGCTCCGGCGGCTCCAGGATCCACCAGCCGACGAACTCCCCGTCGACGAAGCCGACCCAGAAGCCGAGGCCGGGGACCCGCTCGGCGGCCGCGAGCCGGCCCCGGTGGTACTCCTCGACCTCCGCGCGGGTGCGGGCCCGGCCATGGCCGAGGTAACGCATCACCTGGGGATCGGAGTCGAGTTCGACCTCGTGTTCGAGGTGTTCGTCGGAGAGGGGGACGAGCCGGATCCGGCCGGTCCGCAGTGTCGCCTGTGGCATGGGCGCATTCTCGCGTGCCGGCGCCGCCGAGTCATCCGGGTTTGGTCCGACACGGCCCGGACAGTGTCCGGGCCGCACGACGGTCAGCCGTCCAGCAGCAGGCGGACCCGGTCGGCGCCGACCGCGAGCAGCAGGGTCGGCAGCCGCGGTCCGGTGTCGCGCCCGATCAGCAGCTCGTACACCAGGGCGAAGAACTGTCGCTGGGCGACCTTCAGCTCCGGCGTCGGCTTCGTGTCCAGCGGCAGCCCGCGCTGGATCTTCGGCACGCCGTACACCAGGGCGGTCAGCCCGTCCAGCGACCAGTGCTCGGCCAGGCCGTCCAGCAGCAGCCGCAGCGACTCCCGCCCGGCGTCGTCGAGCGCGGCCAGCCGGGCCTTGTCGGGCTCGTCGCGTACCTGGGTGCGCTGCTCGGCCGGCACCTGGGTGGTGATCCACCGCTCGGCGCGGTCCAGCCGGGGGCGGACCTCGTCCAGGGTGGCGACCGGGTCGGCGGGGTCGAGGTCGCGCAGGATCCGGAGGATCTGCTCCTCGTGGTTGGTGGTGATGTCCACAATGGACGCCAGCATCCGGTACGGCAGCGGGCGTGCCGTCGTGGGCAGGTCACCGGCGGCGGTGCGTACCGCGCGGTCGTGCGCCGCGACGTCGGCCGGTGTAGCGGTGCCACCGGCGACCCGGACAGCGAGCGCGTCCCACTCGTCGTACAGCCGCTGGATCTCCTGGTCGAAGGCGATCTTGAAGGACTGGTTCGGCTTCCGCCTGGCGTACAGCCAGCGCAGCAGCGGCGCCTCGATGAGTTCCAGCCCGTCGGCGGGGGTCGGTACGGCGCCCTTCGAGCTGCTCATCTTGGCCATGCCGGAGATGCCGACGAATGCGTACATGGGACCGATCGGCGGCTCCGCGTCGAACACCTCGCGGATGATCTGGCCGCCCACCACGAACGACGAGCCCGGCGACGAATGGTCCACACCGGACGGTTCGAAGAGGACGCCCTCGAACGCCCACCGCATCGGCCAGTCGACCTTCCAGACCAGCTTGCCCCGGTGGTGCTCGGACAGCCGCACCGTCTCGCGGTGCCCGCACGCGCAGCTGTACACCAGCTCGGTACTGGTGTCGTCGTAGCTCTCGACGGTGGTCAGGTCCTTGTCACAGACCGAGCAGTACGGCTTGTACGGGAAGTATCCGGTCGCCGCCGCGCCGTCGTCCTCGGCCGCCGCGCCCGAACCCTCCAGCGCCTCCGCCTCGGCCTCGTCCAGCTCTCGCTTCGACCCCTTCGGCCTGCCCTTCGTGCGGTACCGGGCGAGGACCGTGTCGATCCGGCCCCGTTCCCGCATCGCGAGCAGCACCTGGTCCCGGTACTCCCCGGCGGTGTACATCGCGGTCTGGCTGACGCCCCGGTACTCCACGCCCAGCTCGGCGAGTGCCGCCTCCATGGGCGCCCGGAAGTGCTCGGCCCAGTTCGGGTACGCGCTGCCGGGTGGCGCCGGTACCGAGGTCAGCGGCTTGCCGATGTGCTCGTTCCAGGACTCGTCGACGCCCGCGGGCACCTTCCGGAACCGGTCGAAGTCGTCCCAGGACACCAGGTGTTCGCAGGCGCGCCCACGCCGGCGGATCTCGTCGGCGACCAGGTGCGGGGTCATCACCTCGCGCAGGTTGCCGAGGTGGATCGGGCCGGAGGGGCTGAGGCCGGACGCGCACACGATCGGTCTGCCCGGCGCCCTACGGTCCGCCTCGGCGATCACCTCGTCCGCGAACCGGGAAACCCAGTCGCTCTCGTTGCTCTGCCCCATCCGACCATCCTGTCACCCGCTCGGGTACCGGATCGCCACACACCCCCGGCCCTGTGACCTCCGCACTCCTCGGACCGACATCCGCCCGAATGTGCGTTTTGCCGCACGGACTGCGGGGATTCCGGCTCAGGGGCGGGTGATGCCGGCGAGTGTCTGGTCGCGGAACTCCGCGAGCCGCTCGGCCTCCCCGGCGACGGCGGCGTCGGTCCGCGCGTCCCAGCTGGTCCACGGGTCGACCAGGAGCGTGAACTTCCGGCCGGACGCCCGCGGCCGCCAGGTGCCGACGATCTCGCCGTCGACGACGACCGCGCCCGGTCGACCCAGCACCCGCCACAGCTCCTTCGCCCGCGCGCCGTCGGACACCAGGGTGTCCCGGTCCTTCAGCTGCAGGTACGCGTCGTACGGCCCGAGCAGGCGTACGGTGCCGCCGGCCCGGGTGGGCGCCGCGCCGGTCAGCGCCGCGTGATCGTCGGCCAGTACGAACCGGGGCTCGGACCGTCCACGGCCGGTCAGGTCCGGTGTGACGACCGGGACCGCGTCGTCGGGCCAGTGCGCCGTGACGTCCCGGACGGGCGCGTCGAGGAACGCGGCGACGTCACGCGGTCGGGCCGGCCCGTAGAAGCGCAGGTAGTTGCGTACCACGTCGAACCGGGGGTCCGCCTCACCGCCGAGGTGCGCGTACGGCCGGGGCGTGAACCCCGGGACCCGGCGCAGTACCGGCGGCGACGTGCCGGGGTCGAGGACGAGGCCGCCCTGCAGCGCGGCGAGCCGGAACGGCATCTCCCAGCAGTGCACCGCCTTGCACGGCCCGCACTCGCGCAGGTAGGACTCGTCGAGCAGACCGGTGAGCCGGGTGGACAGCTCGCCCTTCACGGTCGGCGCGGTGACCACGCCGCGTTCCGCCCGGGCCACCGTGGCCAGCGCGTCGAGGGCACTGATCCCCCTGCCCTGCAAGGGTTTGCTGGCATCATAGATCCGCTTACGGGCGTCCGCCTCGGACAGCGGGCTGGTCGCCACGGCGACCTTCGACAGGTCACCGCGCCGGTACGCGTGCGGCCCGCCGCGAATGGTCCAGGCGAGCACGAGGTCGTCGGTCCAGGACGCGCCGCGTACCGCCAGCGCCCAGGCGGCGCCGCCGGGGCCGGTGTCCTGGACGCCGAAGTCGAGCAGGTCCGCGTCGGCGGCACCCGGTGACCGGTCGAGCTGCTGGGCGCGCCACCGGAACGCAAGCACCTGCGCCCGGGAGACCGCCTCGGGCTCCGCCCCGCCCGCCGTCCGCTCAGCACCCATGTCGCCAGCGTAGGGCGTGTCTTCACAGGTCCGGTCGGGCGAGCCGGAGTCCGTTCTTCCGTGTCGCAAGGCGGAGCCGTGCCCGTGTGCCGGGATTGCACTCGGGTAAGGCGACAACGCAGCGAACGGGTGAACGGGCCCGGCGCAGCCGATCGCAGCCTCTGAAGACACGCCCTTGGACCGGGAACCGACACTTCGCGGCGACCCGGCCCGCGCGGTCCGAGCCGGGTTCCGGTCGCTGACCGACAGGCCCGACGAACCCGGGCGAACCAGACGACGACGCACCGCAGGGAGGCTCGGGACCGGTCAGCCGCCGACCGGCGACCGTGCACGTCCGGACCGGTACGGATCGGCGGTTGACCCTCCCGGCACCGCCGCGCTGCGGGACGATCGGACGTATGCGCTGTGTGGTCTTCGGCGCCACCGGCTACATCGGTGGCCGACTGGTGCCCGAACTGATCTCCGCCGGACACCGGGTACGCGCCGTCGCCCGGGACCCCGCGAAGCTGAGCGGCGTGCCCTGGCGGGACGACGTCGACGTGGTCGCCGGCGACGTGACCGACGCCCGGAGCGTCGCCGACGCCCTGCGCGACCAGGACCTCGTGTACTACCTCGTGCACTCGCTCAACCGCGGGGACTTCGTCGACGTCGACCGGCGGGCGGCGCAGATCGTCGCCGACGCGGCCCAGGCCTCGGGCGTACGCCGGATCGTGTTCCTCGGCGGGATGCGCCCCGCCGGCGAACTGTCCGCGCACCTCGCGTCGCGCGCCGAGGTCGCCGACATCCTGCTCGACAGCGGCGTACCGACCGTCTCCCTACAGGCCGCGGTGATCATCGGGTCCGGCTCGGCCAGCTTCGAGATGCTGCGCTACCTCACCGAACGGCTGCCGGCGATGGTCACGCCGCGCTGGGTGCACAACCGGATCCAGCCGATCGCGGTACGCGACGTGCTGCACTACCTCGTCGCCGCCGCGGGGCTCCCGCCCGATGTGAACGGGGCCTTCGACATCGGCGGGCCGGACGTGCTGACGTACCTGGAGATGATGCGCCGCTACGCGGTCGTCGCCGGGCTGCCCCGCCGGGCCGTCGTACCGGTGCCGGTACTGACCCCGTGGCTGTCGGCGCAGTGGGTCAACCTGGTCACGCCCGTGCCGCGCAGCATCGCCGTACCGCTCATCGAGTCGCTCGTGCACGAGGTGGTGTGCCGGGACAACGCCGTCACCGAACACATCCCCGACCCCGAGGGCGGGCTGACCCACTACGAGCGGGCCATCGAACTGGCGCTCGCCCGGATCCGCGACGACGACGTCAGTACCCGCTGGTCGGACGCCTCCTGGCCGGACGCGCCGTCCGATCCGCTGCCCACCGACCCCACGTGGTCCGGCGGGTCGGTGTACCAGGACGTCCGGGAACTGACCAGCTCCGCCGCACCGGACGACGTGTGGCGGGTGATCGAGTCGATCGGCGGCGAGCACGGCTGGTACTCGTTCCCGCTGGCCTGGTCCGCGCGCGGCTGGGCGGACCGACTGGTCGGCGGGGTCGGGCTGCGCCGCGGCCGCCGTGACCCGCACCGGCTGCACGTGGGTGAGGCGCTGGACTGGTGGCGGGTCGAACACATCGACCGGCCCCGGCTGCTGCGGCTGCGGGCCGAGATGCGCCTGCCCGGCCGGGCCTGGCTGGAGTTCTCCGTACATCCGGACGAGCGGGGCGGCACCGTCTACCGGCAGCGGGCCGTGTTCGAGCCGCACGGCCTCGGCGGCCACCTCTACTGGAAGCTCATCTCACCGTTCCACTTCGTCGTGTTCGGCGGCATGGCCCGCAACATCACCGGCGCGGCCGACCGCCGAGAGGGCACGCCCACGGCGACGCGGACCGGCGGCTGAGGCACGCCCACGG
>JBAUUM010000895.1:0-5412 GCA_049582705.1 Actinocatenispora sp. | reverse complement strand
CGCGTTTCAGTCCCGCGGCCTGGACCGCTCCGGCGCCCGGGGCCACCCCGGGTTCCCGCGCCGCCGGCCCTGCCGGCGACGCCACGGTGTGTGGCGACGGCGACGGCGACGGCGCGGTGCGTCGTGTCGACGGGACTCCGAGCGAGAGCACGGTGCGTCGCGCCGACGTCATGCACACGCTGGTGCAGCGGATCGCCGAACTGGCCGCGGACGCGGAGGCGGTCGACCGCAGGCCGGTGCCCCGGCTGGACAACGATCTCGCGTTGCCGGACCAGCTCGCGGTGGTGTCCACCGATCTGACGGCCGCCGCCCCGTCCACGTCGGTACTCGCCGCAGCCGACGCCGCCCTGCGCGACGCGCACCGCCAGCTCTGGCCCTGACGCCAGTACCAGAGGCGCCCGTGTTCCGGCCACGCCCGCACTTCCCACGCGGTGCCAGGTTTCCATGCGGTGCCTGCGCTCGCGCGACAGCGCCCGCGCTTCACGCCGAAGGCATTTTCCCGCAATGTACGTATTGTGCCGCTTGGACATCTCGTACAAAGCGGGAAAATGCCTGCGGGGCGATGGGTCAGCTGAGGCGCTCGACCACCATGGCCATGCCCTGACCGCCGCCGACGCACATGGTTTCCAGGCCGATCTGCTTGTCGTGCCAGGACAGGTTGTTGAGCAGCGTGTTGGTGATGCGGGCGCCGGTCATGCCGAACGGATGACCCACCGCGATCGCGCCGCCGGACACGTTCAGCTTCTCCAGCGGGATGCCGAGTTCCCGGTACGAGGGGATGACCTGCGCGGCGAACGCCTCGTTGATCTCGACCAGGTCCACGTCGTCGATGGTCATGCCCGCACGGGCGAGCGCCTGCCGGGACGCCTCGACCGGACCGAGCCCCATGATCTCCGGGGACAGGGCCGAGACGCCGGTGGACACGATCCGGGCCAGCGGGGTGAGCCCCAGCTCGGCGGCCTTCCGGTCGCTCATCACGACCACGGCGGCGGCGCCGTCGTTGAGCGGGCAGCAGTTGCCCGCCGTGACCCGGCCGTCGGGACGGAAGACCGGCTTCAGCTCGGCGACCTTCTCCAGTGTGGTGCCGGCCCGGGGACCGTCGTCACGGTCGACCACGGTGCCGTCGGGCAGCGTGACAGGGGTGATCTCGCGCGCGAAGAAGCCGGCCTTGATCGCGGCCTCGGCGAGGTTCTGGCTGCGTACGCCGAACTCGTCCATGTCGGCCCGGCTCACCTGGTACGCCTCGGCGAGGTTCTCCGCGGTCTGGCCCATGGCCAGGTAGATGTCGGGCAGTTCGCCACCCTGCCGCGGGTCGGTCCAGTCGGCCTGGCCGCCGCCGGCGCGGTGGACCGAGCGCTCCCGCGCGCCGTCGAACCGCGGATTCTGCCAGTCGCCGCCGACGAGCGCCTGCGCCTCGTCGGGCAGCCGGTCGGAGTTGCCCCGGGCGTACCGGGAGACACACTCGACCCCGGCGGACAGGAACGCGTCCCCCTCGCCGGCCTTGATCGCGTGGAAGGCCATCCGGGTGGTCTGGAGGCTCGACGCGCAGTACCGGGTGACGGTCGCGCCGGGCAGCCGGTCGTAGCCGAGCAGGACGCTGACCACGCGGGCCATGTTGAAGCCCTGTTCGCCGCCGGGCAGTCCGCAGCCCAGGTACAGGTCGTCGAGCTGTTCCGGATCGAGTGCCGGCACCTTGTCCAGCGCGGCGCGGATGATGTCGGCGGCCAGGTCGTCCGGCCGTACGTCGCGCAGCGAGCCCTTGCCGGCCCGTCCGATCGGCGACCGTGCGGTCGCCACAATGACTACTTCTGCCATGCCTGCCACGTTACCGTCGGGTAGTCGGGGCGGCGAACGGCGGCGCGAAGTGGCCCCGCACGGGGTACTCCGCCGCAAGCGTGCCGCTCGTCGACGACCGAGCCCACGGCGGCCCACGGCGAGCTACGGCTGGCCCGGGTCGGCTCACCTCAGCGGGTACGGCGAGCTACGGAGGGCCGGAGCCGGGCCCTCCCACTGCACGAACGAGGAGCGCCGGCAAGCCCGTAAGCCCGCCTCGACGGGTCCCGGGGGCCGGAACGGCCCCTGTCGCTCAGCGGGTCGTGCCGTGCAACGCGGCGACCGCCGGGTAGAGGGCGTGCGCCCAGATCCGGTAGCCGTCCGCGGAGGGGTGGAAGCCGTCCGTGCACAGCATGCCGGGGTCGGCCCGGAACACGGTGCCGGTCGCCGCGCCCAGGTCGACGGGTACGCCGTCGGCGACCCGGGCCGCCGCGATCTGCGCCTGGCCGAGCCGCCGGCCCAGGTAGCCGACGATCTCCCGGAGCGGTTGGGCGATGGCGCGGCACGCGGCCAGTTCCGGGCAGGTGCCGACCACGACGGGGATTCCCGCGTCGCGCAGTCGGCCGACGGCGGCGGCGAGTTCGGTGGCGGCGCGGGTGGGGCTCACCGCGTGGATGACGTCCTGGCTGCCGACGAGGATCACCGCGAGGTCGGGTGGTGTGGCGAGCAGCGCGCGGGCGACCTGCGTGTCGAGGTCGCCGGAGCGGGCGCCGGACACCGCCGCGCTGGTCAGCTCCACCCGTACGCCGGTGCCGGCGAGCCGGTCGGCCAGTTGGCCGCCGACGGTGTCCTCCACCCGGTCGACGCCGACGCCCGCGGCGGTGGAGTCACCGAGCATGGCGAGGCGCAGGCGGGGGGCGTGCGACGGGCCGAACGTGGCGCGCATCCCGGGGCCGATGGCGGGCTGTGCGTACCGGCGGCCCATTGCGGCGACCGCCTCGATGGCGAGAACGCTGCCGGCGGCGAAGACGCCACCGGCGACGGAGAACAGCACTCCGAGTCCTGCGATCCTGGCTACCCGTGAGGCGTTCATGTCGTCGCTCCCGTCCGTCCGCGGGCGTTACGTCGCTGCAGACACCGGGGGCCGTCGGTGCCAGTACGTCGATCAGCCGTACCCACCATGGAACAGACCCTAACCGCTGACCAGACGCCGGGGCCAGATCCTTGCACCCCGGCGATCAACCTCTCAGGGTCACGGATCCGTTACGGAGTGCGCATGCGGTGCCGTGTCGTCCGCCCTGTCGTCGGACATTCCCGTGCCGTCCGGCGTCTTCGTGTCGGCCGGCTTCTCCGGGTCGGCCGGCCGCGCGGCGAGCAGCCGGACCCGTCGACGCAGCTCCGCCCATCTGCCGGCGCGACCACCGCTGGGCGCGCTGACCTCGGTGCCGGCCCGCTCGGCGGCGGCCACCGCCGCGCGCGGCAGCGTGCGCATCAGTCCGACCCGCGCCGGGTGCCCGGCCACGACCTTCTCGTCGAGGCCGCCGAGGATCGCGGCCACGGTGGGCAGGATCGCGGCGATGGCCTTGGCGTAGCCGGCCGGGGACGGGTGGAACCGGTCCGAGCTGAACATCTCGTCCGGCGCGGCCAGGAAGTCCGGGCCGAGCAGATCGCCGAGCGACACGGTACGGCCACCGGCCCGCACGACCGCGATGGTCTGCGCGGCAGCGAGCTCACGGCTCCACCGCCGGCACACCCAGCGCAGCGGCTGCCGGATCGGTCGGATCGTGCCGAGGTCCGGGCAGGTGCCGACGACGACCTGGGCGCCGGCCCTGTGCAGCCGGGTGACCACCCGGGACAGATGTCCGACCGCCACCGGCGGCCGGATCAGATGCGTGACGTCGTTGCCGCCGATCAGGATCACGGCGGCCTCCGGTTTCAGTGCGAGCGCCTTGTGCAGCTGCTCGTACAGGTCGGAGCTGAGGGCGCCGACCACCCCGAAGCAGTGCAGCCGGACCGGCCGGCGCAGGATCTCGGCGAGCCCGGTGGCGAGCAGCGCACCGGGCGTCTGCCGGGGTAGTTCGGCGCCCATGCCCACCGACGTGGAGTCGCCGAGCAGCGCCAGCGTCAGTGGCTCACCCGGGAACTGGGTGCCGTAGTCGCCGTCGCAGTCGGGCGGCGGACCGTCGGGGACCCGGATCGCCCAGCGGGCGAGTTTGGCCTCGCCGATGAGCAGCCCGGTCGCCACGGCGCCGGCCAGGCCAAGACCGCCGCCCCCGTAAGCGGCGGCGACGGCGACCTTGCGGGCCATTGAGGCACGACTCATGCCTTCCTCGCTTCACCTCGGCGGCTGATCACTTCAACGCTATCCGGACCTGGCCAGCGCGGCCTGTCACTTACGTCGCACTCCGTGCGTGTGTCGGACGGCGAACAGTCGGATAGGCGACATCCGGTACCGCCGTCGTCGGGCTGCGGTGCCGCGTCGTGTCGCCGTCACGTCAGCCCTGGCGGTCGGGACCCGCCCCGGTCAGGGTGATGCGGACCAGTACCCGCTGCTCGCGTCGCATCGCCTCGCGGTAGTCGTCCCAGTCCTGATGCTCGCCGACGCTGCGCCGGTAGTAGTCGACCAGCGGCTCCATCGCGTCCGGCAGGGACAGCACCTCGACGTCGCCGGTCAGCTGGATCCAGCGACCGAAGAACTCGTCGGGCAGGACGCACAGCCAGGCACGCGGGTCGCGCCGGAGGTTGTGCGTCTTGTACGCGGTCTCCCGGGTGCTGATGACCGCCCGTCCGTCGTCGTCCACGGCGACCATCACGGGACTGAGCTGCGGAGTGCCGTCGGGTTTCCTGGTCGCCAGCACGGCGCGGTGCTGGTCGCGGAGTACTGCGCGCGCGTCATCGAGGTCCACGGTCCGATCCTGCCCCATGTCGCGTCCGGTTGCCGGTAGGTCACAGGTGCGTGCCGGGTGGAAAGCGGGCACCATGATAGGAGTCCGAGGAGGTGCGCCGATGGCGTCAGGTGCGAAGAATCCCCGCAACGGTTTCGTGGCCCTGGGTCGCGCGTTGTTCACACGAGGTGGTCCGGGGGTCGGGCGACGGCTCGGTGCCGTGCCGCGGCTGCTGCGTGCCCGCTTCCGGGGCCAGTACGACGGGTTGAGCTGGGGTCGGCTCGTCGCCCTCGCCGTCGGCGCGGTCTACATCCTGTCCCCGGTCGACCTCGTCCCGGAGGCGTTCCTGCTGGCCTTCGGGCTCGCCGACGACGGGGTCGCGCTGGCCTGGGTGGCCGGCGCGGTCCTCGACGAGGCGGAACGGTTCCTGGACTGGGAGAAGCGCGAACCGCCCGCCGTGGAGTCAGCGTCGACCCGGGGTGATCTCCTCCCGCCGCGGCGCGGGTGACACCGGGGCCTCCTCGGGCTTCTCGACCGCGACGAAGAAGCCCTTGACCGCGGGGCCGATCGCGCCGATGCGGTTCATCTTCTTCGGCACCGCCCAGCCCCGGTAGGGCAGTTCGACGTGGCCGTGTTCGTCGGGTGCGGCCAGCGGCTGGTGCACCTCGACGAACTGGCCGGAGGGCAGCCGCTTGATGATGCCGGTCTCCACGCCGTGCGCGAGGACCTCCCGGTCGTGCTGCTGCAGACCCAG
>JBAUUM010000894.1:0-2614 GCA_049582705.1 Actinocatenispora sp. | reverse complement strand
GGACGAGGCCGCTCCGTTGGAGCTGGCGGTGGACGCGCCACGCTCCGGCTGTCCGGAGTCCGTGTTGACCGGCTTGTAGTCGGCAAAGAAGTCATGCCACGCCGGGTCCACGCTCGACGGGTCGGCGAGGTACTTCTGGTACATGTCCTCGACGATCCACTCGTTGGGGCCGAACCCTGCGAGCAGGCTTGTCTCGGACCCCCCGGACGCGCTGCCGTTTGCTTCTCCGTTGTTCTGGCTCGACACGGCCGTTATCGCCCTTCCGACGTTTGAGATCCTCGGCCGCCCGCGGAGACGGCCGCCACGCTTGACGTCCGATATCCCAGGCTACGCGCCCACCTCCACGGGATGGTGCGGCGGTCAGGGCCGGGCCAGGGGCTTTGCCCGGTCAGGTGGCGAGTTTCACATGGCGCAGGGGACAACGAAGCTTGTGACAATTCAGTGACGATAAGTGATACGGCCCACCGCGGCGTGCGCGGTGGGCCGTCGATCCAAGGGTGTGGGGGTCTCCGTGCGGCTGCCCGGAAACCCCCGGGTGCAGGGTCCGGGTGACTGCCCGGACCCCGGCGACCGGTCAGCTCACGTCGCGCCGCTGGGTGATGATCGTGCCCACCACCGCGGCCACGACGCCGTAGCCCAGCAGGATCAGCGTGCCCTGCCACCAGGCGAACCCGCCGGCACCGTCCGGCGAGGTCATCACGCCGGACGCCCCGCTCGGCAGCCAGTACGAGATGTCCATGATCCAGGCCTGGTGGTAGTGCTGCGCGAGCAGACCCAGCACCAGCTGCAGCACGGTCTGGCCCACCAGCATCGCGACCAGGCCGACGATCACCGCCAGGATCTGGCTGCGCAGCAACGCGCCCAGCCCCAGACCGAACACCGCCCAGACCGCGAACGCGAGCCAGTTCAGCCCGATTGACTTCAGCACGGAGGCGTCGCCCAGGTGCAGTGCCGCGTCCTGACTGGACAGGAACAGCGCACCGGACGGCATCGACAGCGCGCTGGTGATCAGCGCGATGACGATGCCCACGACGACCGCCACGAAGAGCTTCCCGCCGATAGCGTGGGTGCGCTTCGGCGTGGCCAGGAAGGTGGCCGTGGCGGTCTGGTGGAAGAACTCGTTGGTGAAGATCAGGATCCCGAACACCATCGCGAGCAGGGTGCCGAAGTACTGGCCGGACGTGTACAGGTTCGTCGCGATGTGGACGATGTCGGCCTTCGGTACGTTCTGGCCGTTGGCGCTGTCCGGGTTGAGCTGCACGTATCCGCTGAGCATGTTCACGCCCAGCGACAACGCGGTGAACACCACCACGCCGATCAGCATCAGCCACCACAGGTTCGTGGTGCGGACCTTGAGTAGTTCACTGCGGATGACCCGGCTCAACGAATGTCCGCCTTCCCGCTCGTGAGTTCCAGGAACACCCGCTCCAGGTCGGCGCGCTGCGGTGCGAGCTCGTGCAGCTCGACGCCGGCCGCCAGCGCCGCCCGGCCGATGTCCGGCGCGGACACCCCGGTCAGCAGGAACGCGCCGTCCTCGTCGCGCTGCACCGCGGAGCGCTCCAACCGCAGCTGACCGAACAGCTTCTCCGGGTCGGGCGTGCTCACCCGGATCTGCCGCCGGCCGTCGAGGTTGGTCAGCTCGCTGACCGGACCCTGCCGGATCAGCTTGCCGGCCGCGATGATCACCACGTCGTCGGCGAAGAGCTGCACCTCGGACAGCAGGTGGCTGGAGACCAGTACGGTGCGGCCCGCGTCGGCGAAACCGGACAGCAGGTCACGCATCCACCGGATGCCCTCCGGGTCCAGGCCGTTCGCCGGCTCGTCGAAGATCAGCACCCGGGGGTCGCCGAGCATGCCGGCGGCGATGCCGAGGCGCTGCTTCATGCCCAGGGAGTAGCCCTTGACCTTGCGCTTGGCCGCGGGCATCAGCCCGACCATCTCCAGCGCCTGGTCGGCCCGCGTCTTCGGCAGCCCGGCCGCGGCGCACAGCACCCGCAGGTGGTCGCGCCCCGTGCGGCCCTTGTGGAAGCTGGCCGCCTCCAGTCCGGCGCCCACGACGCGGAGTGGATCGGTCAGGTCCGAATAGCGTTGCCCGCCGATCGTGGCGTGACCCGCGGTCGGGGTGACCAGACCGAGCACCATGCGCAGAGTGGTGGTCTTGCCGGCGCCGTTGGGCCCGAGAAAGCCCGTGACCCGGCCCGGCTCCACCGTGAACGAGAGATTGTCGACGGCTCTGACCCTGCGGAACTGTTTGGTCAGGCCGGATACGACGATTTGGCCGTCAGCCATGCGGTCGCGTGCCTCCCGGAACGAGTTGCGGTTGTCACTGTGCCTCAGTGACAGAGTGTTGCATGGGGCCGCTACCCGGCCCGGGGCCCCGCTCGCTCAGTGGGACAGCAGCCCTCGGACCTGCGCCGCGATCTCCGCATCCTCCCGGGCCGCGACCACCAGCGTGCGTACCGTGGCATGCCCGGCGCTGACGTCGACGTCCGGGGTCGCGGCGGCGTTACGGGCGGCGTCGACCGCTATGCCCAGAAAGCCGAGACCGTCCGCGGCGCCGGCCCGTACCGGTGCGGCGGCCTCGCCGACGCCGCCGGTGAAGACCAGCGCGTCC
>JBAUUM010000893.1:0-6457 GCA_049582705.1 Actinocatenispora sp. | reverse complement strand
ACGCCGACCAGCTCGCGCACCGCAACCGGCTGGCCCGCGAGCTGCACGACTCCATCGGCCACACGCTCACCGCGGCCACGATCCAGGCCGCGGTGGCCAGCAACCTCGTCGACTCCGACCCCGAGCGGGCCCGGCGCGCGATGGACAGCATCGAGGAGTCGTCGCGTGCCGCGCTGGAGGACCTCGACCACGCGCTCGGCGTACTGCGCGAGGGCGCGGCGCCCCGGGAGCCGCAGTACTCGCTGGTCGACCTGGCTTCGCTGCTCGACCGGGTGCGGCACGCCGGCACACCGGTCGACGCCGAGATCACCGGCGAGCCGGACCGGGTGCCGGCCACGGTGTCCCGCGAGGCGTACCGGATCGTGCAGGAGGGCCTGACCAACGCGATGCGCCACCCCGGCCCGGTCACCGTACGGATCGGCATCGGGCCGGACCGGCTGGTCGTCGACCTGATCAACCCGATCGGGACGGAGCCGTCAACCGACGTCGACACGCGGCGCGGCGGGCGGGGCCTCGCCGGCATCAGCGAACGGGTACACGTCCTGCGCGGCGAAGTCAGCGCGGGCCCGGTCGCCGGCGACACCGGCCGGCACTGGCGGCTCACCGCCTGGCTTCCGCTGCGGCCCACGCCGTGATCCGCCTCCTGGTCGCCGACGACGACGAACTGACCCGGACCGGACTCCGCTCGCTGCTGTCCATCGAGCCCGGCCTCGAGGTGGTGGCGGAGGCGGCGGACGGCACCGAGGTACTGCCGCTGGTCACCGAGCTGCGCCCGGACGTCGTCCTGATGGACGTGCGGATGCCCGCCATGGACGGCATCCGGGCCACCGAGCTGCTCCGCGCCGAACTGACCGACCCGCCCAAGGTGCTGGTCGTCACGACGTTCGAGAACGACGACCACGTGTACGACGCGCTGCGTGCCGGCGCCAGCGGCTTCCTGCTCAAGCGGGCGAAACTGAGCCAGATCGCCCATGCCGTCCGGTTGGTCGCCGCCGGCGAGTCGCTGCTGTTCCCGGACGCGGTACGTGCGCTCGTCGCCGCCCGACCCGCGCCCCCGGTCGCCGCCCGGCATCCGGCGCTGACCGCCCGGGAGACCGAGATCCTGCGCCTGATGGCCACCGGGCTGTCCAATTCGGACATCGCGCGGACGCTGGTGATCAGCGTGGAGACGGTCAAGACGCACGTGGGCAACGTGTTCGCGAAGCTGGGGGCCGCCAACCGTACCCAGGCGGTGATCGTCGCGTACGAGACCGGCGTCGTCACACCGGGATCCACCGCCGGCTGAAGCCGGGGTGGGTGCGGGGGCGGGTGGAGTCGATGTGGTTGGGTGCCGCGGCGGGTGAGCAGGCCCGGCCCCCGGGTTTGTGCGGCGGGTTGGTACGGCGGGTTTGTGCGGCGGGTTTGTGCGGCGGGTTGGTGCGGCGGGTTGGTACGGCGGGGCGCCGTCGGGTGAGGCGGCCCCGATCTGGCCCGGACTGTCGGTCGGCGACACATACTGGATACCTATGGGGACAGTGCCGCCCGCCCGTCATCTGTTGCGCGCCAGGGATCTGGTCGACGCCCGGTACGTCGATCCGCTGACGGTGTCCGATCTGGCCCGGGTGGCGGGTTTGTCCCGGGCGCACTTCATCCGCGAGTTCTCCCGCACCTTCGGCGAATCGCCGCACGCGTACCTGCTGACGCGCCGGCTGGAACGGGCCGCCGCGCTGCTGCGCAACACCGACCGGCCGGTCGCCGACATCTGTTACGCCGTGGGGCTGCAGAGCCTCGGCTCCTTCACGACGAGCTTCTGCCGCACGTACGGGCTACCGCCCGCGGCGTACCGCTCGGCGTACCCTCCGGCGGCCGACCAGGCGCTGATACCGAGCTGCGTACTGCGGGTCTTCGGCCGTCCGCAACGTCGAACTTTTCGAGAAGACAGGAACACGGCCCCCCACATAGCGTCACCGGTGAAGGCACCACTCAGAGGGGGATCCGATGATCAAGATCAGTAACGCGCAGGTCTGGGTACACGACCAGGACGAGGCGCTGGAGTTCTACACCAAGAAGATCGGCATGGAGATCAGGTCGGACGTGACGGTGCCGGAGATGGGCAACTTCCGTTGGCTCGCCGTGGGTCCGACCGGCCAGCCCGACATCTCGATCGTCCTGATGGCCATCCCCGGCCCGCCGGTGATGGACGCCAAGACCGCCGACGAGGTACGGACCCTGCTGGCAAAGGGCTTCACCGGCACCGTCTTCCTCGCCACCGAGGACTGCCAGGCCTCCTACGAGGAGCTCAAGGGCCGCGGTGTGGAGTTCACCGAGGAGCCGACGGAGCGGCCGTACGGCATCGACGCCGCGTTCCGTGACCCGTCGGGCAACAACTTCCGGCTCACCCAGGTCGGTGGCCCGCTCATGTGACGTACCGCCCGTCGGGCCTGTCGGCGACGGCCGGTGACCGCTCCCACGGGACGGCGCCGGCCGTCGTGTCTGCCACGCCGGTCGTGGTGGCGCGGCACCCCGGCGCGGTACGGGTTTCGGCGCGGTGCGGGTTCGGCGGCGACACAGCGGCGCGGTTTCGGTGCCGGCGCAGCGACGCGGCACGGGTTTCGGCGCCGGTGCAACGGGTAGCCAGGGCTGTCGACCGCTGGCTGCCCGAGGGGGACGTACCACGTGAGCGACAGTGGGCGGAAGCCGAGGACACCGCCGCGATGACCGACCGCCGCCCGGACCGGGACCGGCCGGATCCGGACGAGCCCGACCGGGACCGGCCGGACGGCGAGACTCCGGACCAGGACTCTCCGGACCACGACTCCTCGGACGACGACGAGCCGGTCACGGTGACGGTGACCCGCGTGGTCCGGCCCGGCAAGGAACGCGAGTTCGCCCGGTGGGCCGACGAGGTCGACTCGGCCGCGGCGCGCTTCGACGGCCACCTGGGCGGCATCCGGCTGCACGACGCGCAGGGCGTCAACCATCTCGTCTACCGGTTCGACTCGGCGGCGAACCTCCACGCGTGGGAGGAGTCGACCGTCCGCTCCGAACTCATCGAACAGGGCGACCGCGTCTCCGACCCCCGGCGCAGTACCGTCAGCGGCCTGGACAACTGGTTCCACGTGCCGGGACCCACCGCCGCGCAGCGCTGGAAGACGTTCCTGCTCACCTGGGTCGCGGCGTACCCGATCCTGCTGCTGATCAGTACCGGGCTCGGCGCCGTGGCGCCGTGGCTGCCCCGCCCGGTGGCGCTCGCCGTCACGTCCGGCACCCTCACCGCCCTGCTGACCTGGGTGGTACTGCCCAGGCTCACCCGGCAGGCCAGGCCGTGGCTGCTGCGCGGCGCCCGCGCCGACCCCGCCGGTCGTACCGGCCGGAGTCGCGGCGACCTCACCTGACCCCGCCACGCTCCCCCACCCGAACTGTGCAGCGAAACGCCGAGCCAATCGGCGCGCCACTGCACACAACCCGAAACACCCGCGAACTGTGCAGCGAAACGCCGAGCCAATCGGCGTGTCGCTGCACAGTTCATACGGCGGCGAACTGCCGCGCCACTGCACAGTTCACGCGAACGAGCGGGGTGGAGTGTGGGACGTGGGGCGGTGGGGGTCAGTCGAACTCGTGCTGCATGAGCTGGCGCGCGCCCTCGGCCAGCGAGCCGGACAGCGACGGGTAGATCGTGATCGTCTGGGCCAGCTGCTGTACCGACAGGTGGTGCTCGATGGCCAGCGCGATCGGCAGGATCAGCTCACTGGCCTTCGGCGCGACCACCACGCCGCCGACCACCAGCCCGGAGGCCGGGCGGCAGAACAGCTTCACGAACCCGTCGGTGATGCCGTCCATCTTGGCCCGCGGGTTGCCGGACAGCGGCAGCATGACCGTGCGCGCCGGTACCCGGCCCGAGTCCACGGCTGCCTGCGACGCGCCGACCGTGGCGATCTCCGGGTCGGTGAACACGTTGGCCGACACCGTCGACAGGCTCAGCGGCTGTACGGCCTCGCCGAGCGCGTGCCACATCGCGATCCGGCCCTGCATGCCGGCCACCGAGGCGAGCATCAGCCGGCCGGTGCAGTCGCCCGCCGCGTAGATGCCGGGCACGTTGGTCCGCGACACCCGGTCGACGGTGATGAAGCCGCCGCGGCCGAGCGTCACACCGTACTGTTCCAGCCCGAGTCCGGCGGTGTTCGGCACCGAGCCGACCGTGATGAGCGCGTGGCTTCCGGTCACCACCCGGCCGTCGGTCAGCTCCACCCGTACCCCGTCGCCGTCGCGGCGCACGTTCGCCGCCCGGGACCGGTCGAGTACGGACATGCCGCGCTCACGGAACACGGTCTCCAGCGCCGTCGCGGCCTCCGGGTCCTCGGAGGGCAGCACGTGCTCGCGGCTGGAGACCAGGGTCACGTCGACGCCCATCGCCAGGTACGCGCTGGCGAACTCGGCGCCCGTCACGCCGGAACCGACCACGATCAGCTTCTCCGGCAGGTCCGGCAGGTCGTACACCTGGCGCCAGGTGAGGATCCGTTCGCCGTCCGGCTGGGCGTCCGCCAGTACCCGCGGCGTGGCGCCGGTGGCCAGCAGTACGGCGTCGGCGTCGATCGTGTACGGGGCACCGTCGGCCGGCTGCACCGCCACCCGGTGGGTGTGCCCGAGGGTGTCCTCGGCGAGCCGGGCGGTGCCCGCCACCACCTGGACGCCCTCCTTGACCACCTTGCCGTGGATGTCCTCGGACTGCCGCTGCGCCAGCCGCTTGACCCGCTCGTGCACGGCCGACGCGTCGATGCTGGCCCGGGTGCCGTCGGCGCGTACGCCGAGTGCCTCGGCACCGCGCAGCGCGGTCAGTACGGAGGACGACGCGATGAAGGTCTTGCTCGGTACGCAGTCGGACAGCACGCACGCGCCGCCCGCCCCGTCGCGTTCCACGAGCGTGACATCGGCGCCGATCTGCGCGGCGACCAGTGCCGCCTCGTACCCGGCAGGGCCGCCTCCGATGATCACGATGCGGCTCACTGACATGATTCACTCCAACGCTGCTCGCTGTGGCGCCTGTCCGGCCGGCGGCGCCGCGCCGTCGCGCCCGCCCTCCGACGAGGTCTCCCCGCCCGCCCGCGTAGCCGCGCGTTCCCCTGGCATTGTCCTCCCCGGCCGGCCGCGCTCCGGGCACCGGGTCGTCCACCCACCGCCGGAACACCCCCGAAGATGGGACATCTCAACGCCATTCCGGCTGGGCGCTCACCGTGACGGGCCAACCAGGACTATCGTGCATTCCCGTGTCGCTCTATGCCGCGTACGGTTCGAATCTCGATCCCGCCCTCATGCGGGAACGCTGCCCACACTCGCCGCAGGTCGGCACCGGCTGGCTCGAAGGCTGGCGGCTGACCTTCGGAGGTGCGGAGCTGGGCTGGCAGGACGGGCCGCTGGCCACCGTCGTCGAGGACCCCGACAACCGGGTCTTCGTCGCCCTCTACGACCTGCACAAGTTCGACGAGGGGTCGCTCGACCGCTGGGAGGGGGTCAGCAGTGGTCTGTACCGCAAGCTGCGGGTGCGGGTCGCCTCCCTGGACGGGGACGTGATCACCCGCATCCACGTGCTCAACGCGTACGAGGGTGGCCTGCCGAGTGCCCTGCACGTGCAGGTCGTCGCGGACGCGGCGGAGAAGGCCGGCGCGCCGGACGACTATGTGAAGTCGCTCCGGGACCGGCCGGCCGACCCGACGACCTGACGCCGGACCGGCGTCGGCTCACAGCTCGACCGACTCCCCCGGCGCGAGGCGCTGGTAGCCGACGTTCGGCGCCAGGTTCCCGACGAGGCGGTCGGTCAGCTGCAGGCCCATCTCGGAGTGCGCGCCCTCGTGGATGGGGATGCTGTGCTCCGCGTCGACGGCCCGGGCGAAGTCGACCACCTCGGCCATCTTCAGCCACGGCCCGCTGACCGGCAGCAGCAGTACGCGCACGGGCTCGTCCGGCACCGCGAACGCGTCGCCCGGGTGGTACACGTCACCCACCAGGTAGCCGACGTTGGGGCAGGTCGGCACGTCCGGGTGCACCGTCGCGTGCACACCGCCCACGGTGCGGACCTCGACGCCGGCCGCCGTGAACGCCTCGCCCGGCCCCACCGCCGTGACCTGACCGGCCACCTCGGACAGCTGCTCGGCGACGGGCGCGGGAGCCCAGATCCGCAGCTTCGGGTCGGCCTTCGCGGCGGCGGCCACGGTGGGCACGTCGACGTGGTCGAAGTGTTCGTGCGTCACCAGCACCGCGTCGGCGCCGGCCAGCGCGGTCGGCTCGATCCAGCTGTTCGGGTCGAGCACGACGGTCCCGTGCCCGGTCTCCAGCCGCACGCAGGCGTGCGCGTACTTGATCAGTTTCATCGTTCCTGCCTACCACCCGTGCGGGCCGGTCGCGCGTCAGCCCCGGCGCCCCGGCCGGTGAGACCGCGCTGCCTGGTCGACCGCGCTGCCTGGTCAACCGCGCTGCCCTGCCG
>JBAUUM010000892.1:0-5717 GCA_049582705.1 Actinocatenispora sp. | reverse complement strand
GTACGGTCGGGCCACGACGGCGTGGGTTTCTCAGTACCAGTAACGCATCGCGCACCTCCTCTGCGTCACGTCGCCGGGCGTACGGTCCGCCCGGGACTCGGTTGCCGGTGAGCCCCGGTCACACGGTGTGCCGCGCGACCAGGGTGCCCTTGTCGTCCAGCGGGGTCACCTCGTCGGTCACCGCCGAGCCACCCACCGCGGTGAGGCCGACGGCTGCCAGGTCGGCGATGACCTCGGGCGGCCGGTGCAGGTGGTGCCGGCGCTCCACGGTGCTCGTCTCCACCAGCTCGTCGCGGTGGTAGGTCCGGTACACGTGCCGCACCCCGGCCAGGTCGGGGCCGAGCGGCCACGCGGCCGACGACAGCGTGTACCGGCACTCCCCCACGCGCGCGCTGCGCATCTCCCGTTCGGGCTGGTCGGGGACCGGTTCGTCGTGCACCATGTCGGTGGCGAGGATCCCGCCGGGCGCGAGATGCGAGGCGAGGGTGGCGAAGAACGGCTGCCGGGCCGCCGGTGGTACGTGTTCGAGCACCGCGGCCAGGTAGACGTAGTCGAAGCGCCGGTCGAACCGGACGTCCGGGAACGCGGCGTCCAGGATGGTCACCCGGGCCTGGAGATCCGGGCGCTGGCCGAGTTTGGTGAGCAGCACGGCGCGCATCGACGGCGACCGTTCCAGACAGTGCAGGCTGGCCGAGCGTTCCGCCACCGGCAGGGTCATCCGGCCGGTGCCGGGGCCGATCTCCAGGGCGTGACCACCCTCGGGGGCGAGATCGGCGAAGAACGAGACCAACAGCGGCGAGGCCGGTCCGATGTGGAGCAGGTCGTAGTACCCGGCAACCTGGGCGTACGGATCGGTGGCGGGTGACACGGTCAGGTCCGGGGCGATCACCATGTCCTGTCCTCTCGTTGACGCGTCGTGGGTACGGACGGCCGGTCCTCATCGGCTCGGCAGCACACCGGCCTGCTCGGCACGGCGCAGGTACTCGTCGGTGCTGTTGAGCGACGGGAAGTTCGCCGTCGGTGGGGCGGCTCCCAGTCCCGCGCACAGCTGCGCCCAGCCGTGCGCCGCGTCGACCACGACGAGCCGGTCGGTGGGCACGGTGTCGCGGACTTCGTCCAGGTGCGCCCGGTACACGGCGGTCGCGTACGCACGATCGGCGAACCGGCCGGAGAAGGTGCCCTGCCAGACGATCTGCTCGATCACCCGGTCCCGCACGCCGTCCGGTCCGTCCCCGCCACCACCGGGTGGGCGGGTCCGGTGCAGGGTCCGCGCCATGCTCGCGTACCAGGCCTCGGGGTCCCGGACGGTCAACAGCACCTTGGCCGCCGGGTACGCGGCGACCAGCTCCCGCCAGAAGTACGTGGCGGGCCAGGCGATGGTCGAGGTCCACCGGCCGAGGAGGTTCTCCCAGTCGGGCGTCTCGCCCTGCGCGATCCGCAGCCAGTCGCGCGCGTGCTCGTTGTCGACGAACAGGTCCCGCATGTAGTGGCAGGGCCCGAAGCCGAGCTGCTCCAACGCCACCCGGACCGAGGAGGTGCCGGTGCGCCCGAACGACGCACCCACGACCTTCAGCATCCCCGTCCTCCTCGCTGTCGGTTCCGGCCCCACGTCGGGTACTCAGCGCAGGGTGACCTCGAAGCGGTCGAGGCTGCGCAGGGTCAGGTTCTGGTGGTACGTCGGCACGCCCACGGCACGTGCCGACGGGTACCGGTCGGCGAGGATGCCGAGTGCCACCCGCGCGAAGATCGCGGTGAACGGTGAGCCGAGGCACGACTTGGGGCCGCGTCCGAAACCGAGATGGGGGTTGGGATGCCGGTCCAGGCGTACCTCGTCGGGGGCGGGAAAGCGGTCGGGGTCGCGGTTCGCGGCACCCAGCAGCAGGGTGACCGCCTGCCCGGCCAGTACCGTCGTGCCGCCCACCTCGGTGTCCACCACGCATGCGCGGGCCACCGCGTGGATCGGCCCGGCGTAGCGGACGAGTTCGTCGGTCGCCCGGACCGGGTCGGCGGACCGCAGGTCGGTCAGGCTCACGGACCGCTGGTCGAACAGGGCGACCGCGGTGAGGGCCAGTAGCTTGCTGCCCGAGCTGTATCCGCTGAACAGCAGTCCCCGCACCGTGTTGGCGAGCACCGACGGGGACACGCCGCAGCCGGCGACGCGGCGGGCGAGGGAGCCGAGGATGCCGGCGGGCGGCGGATCGGCGAGCCAGCCGTCGACCAGTGTGGCGAACTCCTCCTGGGCGGCCTGGACGGGTGCGCCGCGTTCGGGCCACAGTCCGGCGTCCATCGCGGCGGCGACGACGAGGCCCATCCGGTGCGCCCAGGCCGTGTCCGGCACGGGTACGCCCAGATAGTCGGCGCTGGCCGCGAGAGCGAGTGGCTCGGCGAAGTCGGCGAGCACGTCGAAGGAGTCCCGCCGGGCCAGGGTGGTCAGCAGGTCGTCGGTACGCCCGGCGATCATCCGTTCCAGCGTGGCGGGGTCCTGTTCGCGTAACACGTCCATGAACAGCCGCCGTACCACGGTGTGTTCGGGCGGATCGAGGGTGAGCATGTTGATCGCCCGTGCGGGCACCGCCTCCCCGACGCGGCGCCAGTCGGCGGCGAAGCGCGCACTGTCGCGCAGCACGGTCACGCAGTCGGCGTAGCGGCTGAACATCCACGAGTTGAGCGGTTCGTAGAAGAAGACCGGGTTCTCGTCGCGGAGCCGCGCATAGGCGGGGTACGGATCGCACAGCACGTCGGGCTGAGCGAGGGTGCGGATCGGGTCGCCGGAAAGGACCTCTGACATGCAGCCTCCCTTCACCCTGGCCACGCCCCACGAACCAGCCCTTAAAGGATCAACAGGATGTTCACGGATAGACGACGCAGACAGTGCACTCCGCACGAGCATGTCGCATTTGCCAATCGAATGCAACAAGTAACTGTGCGTAGATGTAGTGCGGTCCAGGCTCTACACGTCGGTCACCGGCATCTGTTGGCACGGCGGAGATCGACGGCGTCCACCGGTGGGCCGACGACCTCGGGTCGGCAACGGGCGGCCGGCGGGTCGTCAGAGGATTCCGGTGTAGACCAACGCGAAGACGCCGCTGGGCACCAGGAACAGGAAGCTCAGCAGGACGATGCCGCGGAACGCACGGATCCTGCGGAGGATCAGGTGGTAGGCGAGCACCAGACCGGGCACCATCACGGCCTCGAACGGCAGCATCCGGCGTGGGATGACCGTGTCGGTCGCGGCGAGCAGCACCGACAGGACGGCCGCGGCGCTCCAGAGCGCCAACCCCAGCAGGTACGTCCGGCGCGGCCCCCACCGCACGGCGATCGTGTCGTATCCGCTGGCCAGGTCGGACCGGTAGTCGACCAGGGTGGTGGGCAGGTAGAGCGCGGCACCCACCAGGGTGCCCTGCAGGGCGATCGGCCAGGGGAATCCGGCGATCGACTGCACCGCGGTGAACCCGGCGAGCGGCCCCATCGCCCCGACGGCGATCGCGTTGACCGCGACGTCCGCGCCGGGACGGGCCTTGAGTCGCAACGGCGGCGCGCTGTACGCCCAGCCGAGCGCGAGGACCGCGACCGTGCCGAGGCTGAACTGCACGCCGACGGCCAGCGCCGTCAGCACCGCCGCCGCACCGGCGGCCACGGACACGTGCCGGGCCGTGCGGGTCGACATCCGACCACTGGTGAGCGGTCCACCGGCCTTGCGCGGGTTGCGCAGGTCACCGGCCAGGTCGTGGGCGTCGTTGACGGCCAGTACGGCCAGCCAGACGAGCGGGCCCGCCACCACCGCTCCGACGGCCAGGCGCGGCCATTGGGCGGGCGCGGGCACCAGGCGGTGGGTGGCCAGCAGCACGCCCACGGCGTAGGGCAGCAGCGAGACCGGCCAGAACCACGGGCGGCCGAGCGCCCAGACGTCCAACAGGCGGCGGCCGACCGTGGGCCGGTCGAGCAGGGTGACCATGGGTCAACCGTGGCGTACCACGGTGGTCGTCTCCCTCCCCCGGGCGGGGGAGACACTCCCCATGCCGGGCCAGCCGTCGCCGCGGGCCACGCCGCCTCGGCCGCACCAGCGGCACTCGCCACGGCGACGCAGGTGGTACGCGAACGTCGCGGCGCCGAGTGCGACACCCCAGACGGTCCACAGCATGCTGGGCACCGAGACCGCCCACATCCTCGGGTCGACAGCATCATCAGCCCGGCCGGAACCAGTACCAGCGACACGATGGACGCCGGGACCACGGCCAGCGCGGGCGGCACCCTCCGACCTGCCAGAAACAGGGTCCAGCGCGGGAAGACCTCACCCCACCGGTGGATCAGCCCGTGGGTGAGGACACTGCCGCCGAGGGAGGCCAGCGCGACACCCAGACCCGTCCCGAGCATGCCCGGCGTGTGCTGCATCATCGCCTCGAACCCCGGCGTGATACCCAACGGCACACCGAAGAACCAGGCCACCCTGGTGACCTCGTACGGCAGCACCACCACGGCGCAGACGTGGACGGCCCACCGTCCCCAGCGCCGGGCGGCCGCGGGCTCGGACCACCGCCGGCCCGGACGGTCACACCGTCCACAGTGGAGACACGAGTATCGGCCCCGCCACAGGTATCCCAGTGCGGTCAACGCCCAGAGCAGACCTCCGAGGAACATCACGATCAGGTTGATCCGGTGCCAGTACAGGATGTCGCCGAAGCTCTGGTCCCCCGGCACGCCGGTGACCGCGAACACGAGCAGCAACGGCGAGAACGCCACGATCGCCAGCAACGAATAGTCGGGTACGAGCAGCGCGAAGGCGACGGCCGAGGAGCACGAGAAGGCCAGCAACGTCCGTCGCGGTCCGCGACCGGTCGCCATCAGGACCCCTGCCACCACACCGAGCAGACCCAGGACGGCCAGTACCGGCGCGTCCTCCGGACGGGGGATCGGATTCGGCCGCGCTGCCCCGGGCGAGCGGGTCAGCCGCCGGGCTGGATGAACCCGGACTCGTAGGCGGCGATGACCGCCTGGGTGCGGTCCCGGGCGGACAGCTTGCCGAGCACGTTCGCCACGTGGGTCTTGACCGTCTCCAGACTGATGTACAGCTCCGCAGCGATCTCCGCGTTGGACAGTCCCCGGGCCACCAGCCGCAGGACGCCGGCCTCCCGTTCGGTGAGGTGCGCGCCGCGCAGACCGTCCCCACCACCGGCGCCGGGCTGTCGGCCGGCGAGCGCCCGGATCGCGGCCGGGAACAGCAGCGAGTCGCCCCGGGCCACGGTGCGCACCGCCTGGCCGATCTCGTCCGGACGGGCGCGCTTGAGCAGGAACCCGCTGGCGCCGGCGCGCAACGCCTCGTAGACGTAGTCGTCGTTCTCGAACGTGGTGACCACGAGGACCTTCGGCGGGTCGGCCAGCGACCCGACGAGGTAGCGGGTGGCCTGGATGCCGTCCACGGCGGGCATCCGTACGTCCATGAGCACCACGTCCGGCCGCAGCGTGCGCACCAGCGGCAGGACCTCCGCCCCGTCGGCGGCCTCACCCACGACCGTGACGTCCGGCTCGGCGGTCAGGATGGCCCGCAGACCGGCACGCACCAGTGCCTCGTCGTCGGCCAGCAGCACCCGCACGCCCTCGTCCGACGTACTCATCGCACCCCCCGCAGCGGGATCCGCACCGCCACCCGCCAGTGGCCGTCCTGCGGCGCGGCGGTCGCGGTGCCGTGCAGCAGCGCCACCCGCTCGCCGATGCCGGAC
>JBAUUM010000891.1:0-8168 GCA_049582705.1 Actinocatenispora sp. | reverse complement strand
ACACCGTCCAGCGCCGGCGACCGGACCCCGGCGGCCGCCGCCGACACCCACCGGTCCGGCCCCGGTACCGCGCCGTGCACCACCGAACCGAGCAACCCGAACAGAGTCAGCAACACCAGCCCCACGGCGCCGGTCATCGCCCGCCGCCCGCCCGTACGCGCCGTCACCCCGCCAGTGTGGCCCAGCACCGGTGGCGGCGAGGGCCAAGGCGCCGTCTCGACCCCCGCGGGCCGGCGACCGCGGGATACCGGGACGCCGAGACAGGACCTAGTGTCGGGTCCATGGTGGAACCCGTCGCCCGGTCACTGCGCTGGCCTGACTGCCGCAACGTCCGCGACCTCGGTGGCCTACCCACCTCCGACGGGCACCGGATCCGCCGCGGGGCGCTGATCCGTGCCGACAACCTGGACCGGCTCACCCCCGACGGCCTGGCCGC
The DNA here is from genome assembly GCA_049582705.1 of Actinocatenispora sp. GTDB lineage: Bacteria > Actinomycetota > Actinomycetes > Mycobacteriales > Micromonosporaceae > Actinocatenispora. The sequence continues at coordinate 7,732 of JBAUUM010000891.1, read as the reverse complement.
GCTGCACGCCGCGGGCGTGCGACGCGTCATCGACCTGCGCACCGGGCGGGAGACCCGCGACTATCCGCATCCGCTGGCCCGGCACGCCAGCTACCTGCACGCGCCGCTGATCGACGAGGAACAGGAGAAGCATCGGGACCCGGCGTCCGAACCGACCCTCGCCGAGATCTACCGCGGCAGCATCGGCCGCAACGCCCGCAGCATCACCGCCGGGCTGGTCGCGTTCGCCGACGCGCCACCCGGCGCGGTGGTGGTGCACTGCCACGCCGGCAAGGACCGCACCGGCATGTACGTCGCGTTGGCCCTGCACGCGGCCGGTGTCGCCGCCCGGCACATCGCCGAGGACTACGCCTACACCGCGCACTGCCTGCGCGGGCAGATCGAACACGACCTCGACGACCTGCCCGACGAACAGACCCGGGCACGCCTGCGTGACCTGCACGGCAGCGAGCCCGGCACCATCCTCGGGATGCTCGAACACGTCGACACCCGGTACGGCAGCGTCGGCAACTACCTGCGCGGCCACGGTATGAGCCAGCGACAGTACGACACGCTGCGCGAACGCCTCCGCGAACCCGCCGAGGCCGTGACCAGCTGACCCCGGGGCTACGCGCCCCGCCCGGCGAGTTCGGCGAACAGCGCGCCGAGGTCACCGCGTGCCCGGGCGAAGCCCAAATGGTCGGCGTAGTCACGGGAGCTGACGATCTGGCCGTCACGCACCCGCAGCACGAAAATGTTACGTACGGACAGCGGCTCGGCCCCGTGCCGGGCGGTGCCGTGATACTCGAACTCGCCGATGACCACCTCGGGGTCGGTGGTCTGGTGCACGACCACGTTGCGCGGCTGGAAGTCCACCCCGGTCGCGCCGCCTTGGGCGGCGGCCCGGAAATGCTCGGCGAGCTGTGACCGGCCCCGCAACGGCGCCGCCCGCCGCGGGTCGAAGGGATGCTCGACGAGCGTGTCCTGCGCGTACAGGGCGGGCAGTTCGTCCCACCGTTTGTCGCTCACGCCCTGCACGAGCCGGTGGAACACCTCGGTCGGCGTCAGGTTGTCCGCAGGCATGGGATCCTCCGATGGCGTATGGGCGTGGGGGAGCGGTACACGACGGACGGCGATACCATCCGGAGCGACGACTCCGAATATATGGAGTGTGGACTCCGGATGTCAACGGGGAAGGACACCCACATGGACACCACACACCCCGACACCGGCCAACCAGACCGCCGACCGCTGCGCGCCGACGCCCGCCGCAACCTCCAACGCATCCTCGACGCCGCCCAGGACGTCTTCGGCGCCGCCGGCGACAACGCCTCCACCGACGAGGTCGCCCGCCGCGCCGGAGTCGGCATCGCCACCGTCTTCCGCCACTTCCCAACCAAACAGGCACTCCTCGAAGCCGCCTTCACCGCCCGCCTCGAACGACTCCGCGACCACGCCACCGCCCTGCTCGCCGCCCCCGACCCCGGCACCGCCTTCTTCGACTACTTCACCCACGTCGTACACGACGCACCCGCCAAACTCAGCATCGCCGGCGCCCTCGCCGACGCCGGAGCCGACGTCCACGCCGCCGTACGAGACGCCCACGACGGCATGCAGACCGCCTTCGGCCACCTCCTCCAACGAGCCCAGAACACCGGCGCCGTCCGCGACGACATCCACCTACCCGAGGTGTACGCCCTGCTCATCGGCGCATCCCGCGCCGCCGCCCACGCCCGACTCGACCCCGAGACCACACAGCGCACCCTGCGCATCCTGTTCGACGGACTACGCACCCACCCCACCCGCTGACCCCACCACACACGCACCCGACCGACCGGCCAAAACATCACGCGAACGGGCCCATCCCGTTGCCGCCAAACGAACTCGGCACCCACACCCACACGAGTACGGTGACACGAAGCACGACACCCCACGGCCGCGCCGGAGCACGCCACCCGCCCACGGCCAACCCCCCACCAGAGCAACACAGCAGGGGGGACAGGCATGAACATCATCAACCGCGGGTTCCACGGACGGCGCCCCGAACAGGTCACAGACCTACCACCCGGGCAGTACCTGACCCACGACTTCCCCGTCCTCTCCGCCGGCCCCACACCACGGATACCGCGCGAGGAATGGGAATTCACCATCACCGACGAAACCGGCCGGGAACACACCTGGACCTGGGGCGACCTGATGCGCCAACCCAGCCAACACCCCACCGTCGACCTGCACTGCGTCACCCGATGGTCGAAACTCGCCACCCACTGGGAAGGCGTCCCACTCGACGCGCTGCTCGACACCATCGACACCGCCGCCGACCACGCACTCGTGCACTCCTACGGCGGCTACACCACCAACCTGCCACTGGAGGACCTGCTCGACGGACAGGCCTGGATCGCCCACCGCTACGAAGGAGAGGACCTGCCCGCCGAACACGGCGGCCCCGCCCGACTCCTCGTACCACACCTGTACCTGTGGAAATCCGCCAAATGGCTCCGCGGCATCCACCTCATGCACCACGACGAACCCGGATTCTGGGAAACCCTCGGCTACCACAACTACGGCGACCCGCACCGCGAACAACGCTACGCGGGGGACTGACCATGACCCCCGGCCACCGCATCCCCTGGCGCGTCGGCCACATCGTCGACACCCACCACGAGACACCCGCCGCCCGCACACTCACCCTCGACGTCCCCGACTGGCCCGGACACCTCGCCGGCCAACACCTCGACCTGCGACTCACCGCCCCCGACGGATACCACGCCCAACGCAGCTACTCACTCGCCACACCCACCCACGACACCCGCATCCAACTCACCATCCAACACGTCACCGACGGCGAAGTGTCCCCGTACCTCGTCTCCGAAATACACGCCGGCGACGACATCGAACTCCGCGGCCCCGTCGGCGGCTGGTTCACCTGGCAGCCCCGACACCCCGGCCCCGTACTGCTCATCGCCGGCGGCTCCGGCATCGTCCCCCTCGCCGCCATGATCCGCGCCCGCGCCGCCGCACATAGCCCGGCCACATTCCGACTCATCTACTCCGCCCGCACCCCCGACGACGTCTACTACGCCGACGAACTGCACCACCGCGCCCACAACGACACCGGCCTGCACCTGTCACTGCTCTACACCCGCGCCGCCCCCGACACCCACACCAGAACACCCCACCGCATCAGCCCCGACGACCTCACCGACATCCCCACACCCGACGACGCCGCCCGCAGCTACATCTGCGGCCCCACCGGCTTCGTGGAAACCGTGGCCCGCATGCTCGTGGACCGCGGACACGACCCCCGCACCGTACGCACCGAACGGTTCGGACCCAGCGGAGGCTGACATGAACACACCACAGGGCAGCACACCATTCGACGACGACAACCACCGCGACGGCAACGCCCTCGCCGGCCTCCTCGCCGACACATTCGGCACCGACCTCACCACCAGCACCCTGGTCTGCGCCACCTGCGGCCGCACCGGGCGCCTCGCCGAACAACACCTCTACGACACCGGCCCCGGCCAGATCCTGCGCTGCCCCGGCTGCACCCAGATCGTCGCCCGCATCGCCCAGACACCCACCGGCACCTGGCTCGACCTACGCGGCACGACGTCCCTACGGATCCCCACACCGACCGGACCGTGACCACCGGCCACAGCCCGACCCTGATCACCGCGCCGACATCGCACCGAACCGCGTCAACCGGTCCTGCATCCGCGGATACGACGTCGCACCCACCGGACGCCGCCCCGCACGCACCGCCTCGGCCACCGACACCGCCGCATCCACCGCCGCCCGGTACGGCAACGACCCCGTACTCACCCGACGCACCCCCAACGCGGCCAGCTCCACCAACGACAGGTCCGGCACCACCAGCACGTTCAACGGAACCCGAACCGCCGACGCCAGCCGCTTCAGCACATCCGGATCCGACACACCCGGCACGAAGACACCGTCCGCACCCGCGTCGACATACGCCACGCACCGCTCGAGCGTCGCCGCCACCGTCGCGTCCTCACCCAGCCAGTACGTGTCCACCCGCGCGTTGACGAACACCTCCGGCACCCGCCGCTTGACCGCCGCGACCTTCGCCGCGTGCGCACGCGGATCGACCAGGGCACCGACCGAACTGTCCTCGATGTTGACGCCCGCAACCCCCAGGCCCGACACGTACTCCGCGACCCGCTCCGGATCGTCGTGGTAGCCGTCCTCGACATCGGCCGACACGTACACGGGCAGCACCGACAGCGCCCGCACCAGGGCGCGCGTCGCCTCCGCCGTCGACCGGGCACCGTCGGTCCGGCCGCCACTCGCGGCCACCCCGAAGCTGGTCGTACCGATCGCGGTGAACCCCGCGTCGACGAAGCCCAGCGCGGACGCGACGTCCCACGCGTTGGGCAGCAGGAGCGGCAGGTCCCCGTGGTGCAGGTCGCGGAAGGTCATGGCGGTACTCCCTGGTCCAGGTGGGCTCGTGTGCCGGCGAAGTTCGGTACGTGCCACGCTCACACGACGTCGAAGGTCTCCACCACGCGGCTGTCGAGCAGTGGGACGATCTGGCCGAGTACCAGCTCGGTGAAGTGCGCGGACTCCCGGTGCGCGGCGAACGCGTCCCGGGACGCGTACCGCTCCAGCAGTACGACGCTGTGCTCGTCGTCGACCTGGCGATTGACGGTGAACGACACGGTGCCCGGCTCGGCGCGGCTGGCCACGGTCAGTGTCGACAGGAGGTCGAGCACACGGTCCTGGTTTCCCGGCGAGACCGTGTAGCGGGCGATGACCTGCAGCTCGGACATGGTCGACCTTCCCGGGGTAGGGGAGCTGTTCGCGGGGCGCCGACGGTGGGGCAGCGGTGCCGTATCCGTGACGCTAGCGCCGCGACGTTTCGAGCGGGGCCGAAGCGATCGGACCCGCCGGCCGTGATCGGAGAGGTCGGGATGAATTGCGCATAAGTGTTATTATGCGTAAAACATCCCCAGGGGGCGATTGGCCAGCCCGGTGGGGCAGCGGAAACACCCTCGCCGACGCGGGCGCCCGGCGATAGCCTGCCGACGTGGATCACGTGCGGCAGCACACCGAAGCCAACCGGGTCACCTGGAACTCCATCGCGCCGTCGCGCCCACCGGAGCCGCCCGAGTTCTTCGCCGGCGGCGGATCGACCCTCGACGACTGCGAGGCCGAGGCCCTCGGTCCGGTGACGGGCCGCAGGCTGTTGCACCTGCAGTGCGCGGCGGGCAACGATTCGCTGTCCTGGGCGGTCCGTGGCGCACAGGTCGTCGGGGTCGACATCAGCGACGTGGCGATCGCAACGGCCACCCGGCAGGCTGCGACCAGCGGCCTGGACGCCACGTTCGTCGCCGCGGACGTGTACGACCTGCCGGAGAGCATCGGCACCTTCGACATCGTCTATGCCAGCGCCGGCGTGGTGTGCTGGCTGCCGGACCTGGACCGGTGGGCGGCGATCGTCAGCGGGCGACTCCGGCGCGGTGGCACGTTCCTGCTGTACGAGCACCACCCGGTGTGGGAGACGCTGTGCGTCGGTGAGGACGGCGTCCGCATCTCCACGGACTACTTCGGGCGCGACGCGCTGGACGCGCCGCAGTTGGATCCGACGAAGCGGCCGGTGGGGTGGACGCCGCAGAGCCGGTTCCGGTGTTTCCTGTGGCCGCTCGGTGACGTGGTCACCGCGCTGGCGCGGGCCGGTCTGCGGCTCGATCTCGTCGAGGAACATCCGTGCGCCGAGATGTACGGCGGCTGGCCGTCGGTGCGGTGGTTGCCGGCGACGTATCTGGTCCGGGCGTTCCGGGACTGACGCGTCGGGAGGGGATGCCTGCTGACAGCCCCCGACCGGCTTACTTTACATAATGTTGATTATCGGCTCTCAGGACGGCAGCGTAAACCGAGTGCGTTCCGCTGGTGGTGTCGGTTGGATAGGCGCATGTCGATCACGCTGCAGTCCGCAACGCCCGCCTCGTTGGACGAGATCATCGACGCTGTGGCGCTATGGCAGGAGGAAGGTGCGCCGGTCCAGGTTCATCCCGGTGACCTCGGCTGGGCCTGGAGGTTCGGCGCGTCGACGCTGGCCGACGATGTTCGCGTGTGGCGCCGCGACGAGCTGATCCTGGCCGCCGGCATGGTGGACGGCAAGGGCGGGCTGATCCGTATGGCGATCGCCCCGAGCGTCGACGAGGACGAGGCGTTCGCCGCCCAGCTACTGGCCGATCTGTCGGACCCGGGGCGCGGTGTGCTGCCCGCCGGCCGGGCGTCTGTCGAGGCCCGCTTCGGTGCCGCGTTTCGGGATCTCCTGCACCGCAGTGGCTGGGTCGCCGACGAGCCGTGGACCCCCCTGCGCCGTAGCCTGCGCGAACCCGTGGAGGACTGCGGCCTCAGGATCGAGGTGCTCGACGCGGACCACGCCGAGGATCGGATCGTGCACGATCGGGTCGCGGTGAACCGGGCCGCGTTCCCCACCTCGACGTTCACTGTGGATCGCTGGCACACGCTGGCGGCGTCCTCGACGTACTGCCGGCGGGCTCGCTGCCTCGTCGCTTACGACCGCGATGGCAATGCGGTGGCGACGACGACGGTGTGGTCTGCCGGGCAGGGGCGTCCCGGCTTGATCGAACCGCTGGGTGCCCATCGGGATCATCGTGGCCACGGACACGGCCGGGCCATCACCGTGGCGGCGGCCGCCACGCTGCAGGAGATGGGGGCCTCCAGCGTGACGGTGTGCACCCCGAGCAGCAACGTCGGTGGCGTGGCGGCGTACGTGTCGGCAGGCTTCGAGAAGCTCCCGGACGTCACCGATTTCTGCCGCCCGAGCTGACTGTCGATCGAGCGCGACGCGGTTGGCGTACACGACTCGTGTCGAATGGCGGGCGGCGCGACGCGGTGGGCCGGTACTCCTGCGGTCGTTGACCCGCAGGCTAGCGTGCGGGTCATGGAGTTGATCGATGGTGCGTCGGCCGAGTTCGAGCGCGTCGTACGTCAGTTGCCCGCTGATTCGTGGTCTCGTCCGACGCCCTCGGAGTTCACCGTTCGGGAATTGGTCGAGCATGTTGTGGTGGGGAACGACTTCACCGCCCTGCTGCTCACTGGTGTGAGCCGCGAGGAGGCCAGGGCGCGTCTCGCGGGTGACCAACTGGGGCAGGATCCGGTTGCGGCGGTGGCCGGGTCGGCAGGCCGTCAGGCGGAGGCGTTCGCCGCCGCGTCGCCCGACCAGTTGGTGCCGTACCCGTCCGGCGACGTCCCCGCGAGTCTGTTCCTGCGTTTCCGGCTCGTCGATCTCGTCGTCCACGCGTGGGACCTTCTTCGTGCCGCGGACCTTGACGAGGCGCTCTCCCCCGGGGTTGTCAGCGATCTGTGGGATCTGGTGGAGCCGTACCTGACCGAGATGCTGTCGTTCGGGGCGTACGGCGATGGCCCTAGTGGCACGCTGTCCGCTCGGGCGCCGCTGCAGGTCAGGCTGCTCGACGCGTTCGGGCGACGACCGTGAGCCGGCCGGCGCGCTCCCCTGGGTTCCCGCTGGGGCAGCCGGGTCGAACCTGAGGGTCGCGCGGGCGCCGGCTCAGCGGTCGAAGACCGACCAGCAGATGTCGTTGCGTTGCTGCTGGTCGTCGAGGACGAGTTCGCGAATGGGTGCCGGGAGTTGGTCGCGCTGCCACCGGCACTCGAGTCGACCCGCGGCGTCGGCGTCGCCGTCCGGCGCGGCGGCACGGGCGGCCTTGATCGCGTAGGCGGCGGCCCCGAG
>JBAUUM010000890.1:0-3292 GCA_049582705.1 Actinocatenispora sp. | reverse complement strand
GCGACGACCGGTGCCGGTACCGCACCGAGGCTGGCGAGCCGCGTGACCTCGCCGACGGCGCCGGTCGCGCCGAGCAGCGCGAGGGCCTCGGCCAGCCGGCCGTCGAAGGCCTTGTCCAGGTCGCTGGCGCCGGGCGCCAGGCTCGGCGCGGCGTCGGGGTCCTCGGGCTGATACAGGCCGACGACCACGGCGTCGACTGCCAGGGTTGCGGGGCTGGTGTCAGCGAGGGCGAGCGAGGTCACGAATGCCTCCGGGTCGGGGTTCGGGGAAGCCACGTCGATGTGGGCCAACTGGTGCGGACGTCCCGGCAACTGGCTGCGACCGGCGGACGGACCGGGGTTGATGCTAGGCCGTGTCCCCAAGCTACGGAGCGATGAGGACACTCCCGACAGTCAACAACCCGGACCCGGTGGGCAGCATGGTATCGGCTATGGTCTCGACCAGGATGGACACCAACCAGCGATCGGCGACCGGTGCCGTGCGGACGCGACGATCGCTTCGGGACACCGCCGCAGGCCCTCGTGGCGACCGCCGGGACGTCCGGCGAGGTCCCCGGTCCGCACGGCTGCCGGCGGCCCGTGAGTCACCGTCCCGCGGTGTGCCGCCCGGCCGGAACCTCCCGGACCCCGGCAGGACCTGCCCGGCCCCGGACCCTCCCCTCGGACGCGGCCCGTCGACCCGTGTCGGCCGGCGCCAGGGACGACCGTTCCACCGCACCATCCGTCGTACGATCATGTAGAACATGTGTTCGATCACGAATCGAGAGGAGGCGGGGCTTCCCGCCGGTCCACCGGCCGGCCAGGCCCCGACACAGCCATGACCGATGACCTCCTTGAGTCCCCGCTGCACGACCGGCACGAGGCGCTCGGCGCGAAGTTCGCCGCGTTCGGCGGTTGGCAGATGCCCCTGGAGTACGCGGGCGGGGGCGTCATCGCGGAACACACCGCGGTGCGCTCCGGGGTCGGCCTCTTCGACGTGTCGCACCTGGGCAAGGCGACGGTCCGCGGGGAGGGTGCGGCGCAGTTCGTCAACCGGTGCCTGGCCAACGACCTCGACCGGATCGGCGCCGGCGCGGCGCAGTACACGCTGTGCTGCGACGACGAGACCGGCGGCGTGGTGGACGACCTCATCGCCTACCGGTACTCCGACGACATGGTGTTCCTGATCCCGAACGCGTCGAACACGGCCGAGGTGTGCCGGCGGCTGTCCGCGGCCGCACCGGACGGCATCACGGTCACCAACCAGCACCGCGACTTCGCGATCCTCGCCGTGCAGGGGCCGCTCTCCGGTGACCTGCTGGCCCGCCTCGGCGCGCCCAGCCGGCACGGGTACATGAGCTTCGAGGAGGGCACGGTCGGCGGCCGGCCCATCGTGGTCTGCCGCACCGGCTACACCGGCGAGCACGGCTACGAACTGGTCGTGGCGGCCGAGTACGCGCCGAAGGTGTGGGACGCGCTGCTGGAGGAGGGCGCGGACCTGGCGATCCGGCCCTGTGGCCTGGCCGCCCGCGACACGCTGCGCACCGAGATGGGCTACCCGCTGCACGGGCAGGACCTGTCGATGTCGATCAGCCCGGTGCAGGCGCGGGCGAGCTGGGCCGTGGGCTGGAAGAAGTCGGAGTTCTGGGGCCGGGAGCGGTTGCTGGCCGAGAAGGAGGCCGGGCCCGGGCGTCGGCTGTGGGGCCTGTCCTCGACAGGTCGCGGCATCCCCCGCCACGGCATGACCGTCCACTCCGGAGCGGACCAGGTCGGCGAGGTCACCAGCGGCACGTTCTCGCCGACGCTGAAACACGGCATCGGGCTGGCGCTGCTGGACACCGCGTCCGGGTTGTCCGAGGGCGACGAGGTCGAGGTCGACGTGCGTGGGCGCCGGTCGCCGATGACCGTGGTCAAACCCCCGTTCGTCTCGCCGTCGGTGAAGTGATGGTGGGTGTGTCGTTCGACGAGATCCGGCGCATCGCGCTGGAGCTGCCCAGCGCCGAGGAGGTGCTGACCTGGGGCATCGACGCCACGTTCCGGGTGAACGGGAAGATGTTCGTGGTCAGCGCGCCCGAGGCGTCGCACGCCACGGTGAAGGCGTCGCCCGACGAGCAGGCGGCGCTGGTGGCCGAGGACCCGGAGACGTACTCGATCGCGCCCTACACGGGACGGTTCGGCTGGGTGCGGGTGACGCTGTCGCGGGTGGAACCGGACGAGATCCGGGAACTGGTCGTGGCCGCGTGGCGGAGCACCGCGCCGAAGAAGCTGGTGGCGTCCTACGACGCCGGCACCGGTTCCTGACCGGGCCTCCGGCTGATCACGCCGACCCCGGGGCGGCCCGTCCGCCCCGGGCTCGGCGTGCCGGCACACCCGTAAGCCGGCGGGGGAGCGGCTCCCGGTCGGTTGCGTCGCCTTGGCACCCTGTCCGGGCGCGTGGGTGCCCGCCCGCGGCGGAGAGGACCCCATGTACCCGGCCTGGCTGCTCGACGGAATCGCCAGCTACGACGGAGCGCTCACCGATCAGCTGGGCGCCGCGCAGCAGCTGGTGCCCGAGGCCCTGCTGGTGCGGAGCGGACTGGCCGAGGACGTCCGCGGCTGCGCCGAGGACGGGTACAACCACCTGTGGCTGGACGCGTTGTGCCAGGTCGGCCGCTTCGCCGAGGCGCAGGACCGGGACGACGAGCTGCCGCCCGAGTTCTGGGCCCGGCTGGCCCAGGCCGCGCACGTCCAGGAGTTCCCGCAGTTCGTGCCGTACTGCCTGGGCAAGGCCCAGCGGCTGCCCCGGCAGGACCCGGCGGACCTGATCGCGGCGTTCGTGACCATGCCTGCCGCGCTCGGCCGGCGGTGGAGCGAGTACCCGATGGAGCTGGAGGCGCAGCGCAGCCGCGCCGAGACGGTGCTGCGGGAGAACGAGCCGGACTGCGTCGGGCGCATCGACGCCGGCGACCTGACCGGACTCGCCGGGCTGCTGCGGGCCGGCGGGTACGACCGGAACGGCCAGGTGCTGAGCACGGCGTTCAGCGAGGCGTTCGACGACCTCTTCGAGGTGGTCGCGGCGAAGGACTTCCCGGCCGAGCGCGCCGCGCACGCCTGGGCGGTGATCGGCACCAACCCGTTCACCGTGGTCCTCGGGGGCGGTCTGTCCAGCCTGAGTGGTGCCGAGGTGTGGTGGCGGGCCTGATCATCGGGCCAGCGCCAGTACGGCGAGCGTCACGGTGCCGGTGACCTCCACCCCCGCGCCGAGCACGTCGCCGGTGATGCCGCCGAGCCGGCGTACCGCGTGCCGGGTGAGTAGGTGGCCGGCCGTCAGGCCC
>JBAUUM010000889.1:0-1554 GCA_049582705.1 Actinocatenispora sp. | reverse complement strand
GCGCCCACCGACGCGGCGAGACCGGCCGGCACGGCCGGATCCGCCCGCCGGCACCCGTCGCGCTGACCGCGCACACCTACCGCCTACCGCAGCCGCACCGCCGCACCGTCGCGTCGGGCCCGTGGCGTGGACCGACCGAACCATCGAAGGGAGCACACACCGTGGATGCTGAACCGACCACCGGCTGGGGACGGTACGCCGAGGAGCAGCGCCGGCACCTGGCCATGCCGCTGGGCGGAATCGGTACCGGCAACGTGGCGCTGTGCGGGGACGGCGGGCTGCGGCAGTGGCAGCTGCACAACGTCGGCCACCACGACGCGTTCCTGCCGGACAGCTTCTTCAGCCTGCGGGTGTCCCGGGTGGAACCGACGCTCGACGAGGTACGGATCCTGCAGAGCCCGCCGCCCGAGACCGTCGAGCCGACCCCGCTGGTCACCGACGACGTGATCCCGGCCGGCCAGCGCCGCCTGTTCGACATCGCGCGGGGCGTGCCGGGCACCACGTTCGACACGCTGTACCCGTTCGCGGACCTGACCTACGACACCGGGCTGCCGGTGGACGTGCGGCTGGAGGCGTTCACGCCGATGGTGCCGCTCGACCCGGAGACCAGCGCCCTGCCGGTCGCCATGTTCACCTTCACGATCACCAGCCGGGACCGGGTGCCGGTGCACGGCTGGCTGGGCGCGACCCTGCAGAACGCGGTGGGCTGGGACGGCGTACGGCCGGTCGACGGCACGCACTGCCCGCTGTACGGCGGGAACACCAACCGGCTGCGGGTACGGGACGGCTGGTCGATGGCCGTGCTGGACAACCTGACCCTGCCGGCGGACCACCCCGGCGCCGGGCAGATGGTGCTGGCCGCGGACTCGACGCACACCCACCCGTACCTCCAGTGGTCCCGGCCGGAGGAGTTCGTCTCGTTCCTCACCGGGCGGGCGCCGCACGGTCAGGCCGAGGGCGTCCGGGGCGGTCGGGGGCGGGAGACCTGGCCGCAGGCCGGCGGCCCGGTCGAGGCCGCCGGGGCGAGCCCGGCCGGCTCCACGTTCAACGCGGGACTGGCCGTGCCGTACCACCTGCGGCCGGGCGAGCGGACCACCGTGCGGGTGCTGATGGCCTGGCACTTCCCCAACCGGTACGTGGACTTCCCGCAGTTCGGTGGGCAGCAGGACTACGGGCACAGCCGGTTCTGGCTCGGCAACGAGTACGCGACCCGGTTCGTGGACGCGGTCGACGTCGCGGAGACCGTGCAGCGTGACTGGCACGAGCTGCGCGCCGCGACCCGGGACTGGACCGACACGCTGGCGGCGAGCAGCCTGCCGGCCGAGGTGACCGAGCGGATGGCGGGGCTCGCCTCCACGGTACGCAGCCCGTCGATGTTCCGTACCGCCGAGGGTCGGGTGCTGGGTTTCGAGGGCGTGCAGGGCGCCTCGACCGCGATGTGGGCCGGTGTCCACGGTGGATCGTGCCCGCTCAACTGCACGCATGTGTGGAACTACGAGCAGACCCTGGCGCGGCTGTACCCGACGCTGGAACTCGACATGCGCGACATCGAGT
>JBAUUM010000888.1:0-1655 GCA_049582705.1 Actinocatenispora sp. | reverse complement strand
ATGCAGGCCCCTCCGGCGACGCCGCCGCGCGCCGCGCGCCCGCCGGTCATCGCCTCGTACCCGGTCGGCCAGCAGATCGGGCCGCCGCCGAACACGCTGCCGCCGCAGCCCCTCGCAAGCCCGGCGCCGATCCCGGCGGTGCCGGTCGCGCCGGTCGTACCGAAGCCCCGGCGGTCCCGTGCCGCCCTGGTCGCGGTGATCGCCGGCGTACTCGGTCTGATCCTGGTGGCGGGCACCCTCGTCGTCGTGTACCGGCCGGGGCCGGTGGGTCGACTGTTCGCCGAGGCGGTACAGCCGTCCCCGTCGCCGCCGAAGCCCCCCGAGCCCGCGCCGGTACTGGACTCGCTCGGGAACGCGCCGGTGCCGACCGGGGCAGGGTTGGCCCAGCGGCTAGGGCCGATACTCAAGCACACGGGCACCGGTGGCCATGTCGCGGCCTCCGTGGTGGATGTGGCGACGAAGGAGTCGCTGTACGGCGCCACGCCGGACGCGGGGGAGATGCCCGCCTCGGTCACCAAGCTGGCCACGGCCGCCGCGGTCCTGAACGCGCGGGGCCCGACGTACCGGATGACCACGAGGGTCGTGGCCGGTGACGCGCCCGGCGAGGTCGTACTGGTCGGCGGCGGCGACACCGTGCTGGCCCTCGACGGGCACGGCCCGTACCCGGACGCGGCGCGCCTGGACACGCTCGCCGACCAGGTCAAGCACGCCCTGCACGGCGCGAAGCCGACGAAGGTGCTGGTCGACTCGTCGTTGTACAGCGGTCAGCGGATCGGCCCCGGATGGGACGGCGACATCATCTCGGGTGGGGACGCCGCACCGATGGCGCCGGTGATGCTGAGCGCGGGTCGGGTCGATCCGACCACCGAACAGTCCGGCCGCAGCTCCGAACCGGACCTGGACGCGGGGCGCCACCTCGCCAGGATGCTCGGGATCCCGGGGAAGGACGTGGCCCGCGGCACGGCCGGTAAGAAGGCCAAGAAGCTGGGGGCCGTGAAGTCCGCGCCGCTGGTCGAGGTGGTCGAGCAGATGCTGCAGCGCAGCGACGACGTCGTCGCCGAGGCGATGGCCCGTCAGGTCGCGCTGGCCCGTGGCAAGCCCGGCTCGTACGCCGGCGGTGCCGAGGCCACCATCGCGGAACTGAAGGGCCTCGGCCTCGACACGTCCGGCCTGCGGCTGTCCGACGGCAGCGGCCTGTCCCGCAGGAACAGGATCTCGCCCGAGTTCCTGACCAGCCTGCTGACCCTGGTGAGTTCCGGCAGGCATCCGCGCCTCTGGCCGGTACTGACCGGAATGCCCGTCGCCGGTTACACGGGAACGCTGGACAGCCGGTACCTGGTGGGGCCGACCGCCGAGGGCGCCGGCATGATCCACGCGAAGACCGGCAGCCTTTCCACCGTCAGCACCCTGGCCGGTCTGGTCGTCGACCGGGACGGCCGGCTGCTGGCGTTCGCGCTGATGGCCGGGCACATTCCGGTGACCTACGACATCAACACCACGCTCGATCAGGCGGCCGCCGCCCTGGCCGGCTGCGGCTGCCGGTAGCGGCTCTCCGGGCCGGCCGGTGGAGCCGCACCGGTCCGTCCTCGGACCCGGACGGGGAGCCCCGCGGCGCGTACTCGGACCCGGACGCCGGGGCCTCCCCGGGTCGATCC
>JBAUUM010000887.1:0-1978 GCA_049582705.1 Actinocatenispora sp. | reverse complement strand
GGACGCGGCCCTGGCCGTCGCCCGGGCCGGCTGGCCGTTCACCGTGTACGAGACCGCGCCGACCGTCGCGGGAAACGTGACCCGGTGGGGTCACGTGCGGCTGTTCACCCCCTGGTCGATGAACGTGTCCGACCGGATGGCCGACGCGCTGCGGGCGGCCGGCCGCGCGGTACCCGACGGCGACCGGTGTCCCTCCGGGCACGAACTGGTCTCGGAGCTGCTCGCGCCGCTGGCCGAGCTGCCCGAGCTGGCCGGGCACATCGAGTACGGCTCCCGGGTCGTCGCGGTCGGCCGCGCCGGGCTGCTCAAGCACGAGGAGATCGGCACCGAGGAGCGGTCCCGCCACCCGTTCCGGCTGATCGTGCGGCGCGCCGACGGCAGCAGCGAGGTCGCCACCGCCAGCCTGGTCCTGGACTGCACCGGCACCTACGACCAGCCCAACTCCGCCGGCGACGGCGGGATCCCGGCACCCGGCGAGACCGAGCTGGGCGACGCCGTCGTGCGGACCGTGCCGGACCTGGTCGGCGAGCGCGACGCGTGGGCCGGCCGGACGATCCTGCTGTTGGGCGCGGGCAAGTCGGCCCAGACGGCGGCGCGGGAACTCGCCGCGTTGAGCGCCGACGTGCCGGACACCCAGGTGATCTGGGCGCTGCGGTCGCCGGATCCGGACTGGGGCGTGGTCGAGGACGACACCCTGCCCGACCGGCAGGCGCTGGTCGACGCGTCCCGCGCGCTCGCCGCGGGCGCGCACCCCGGCGTCGAGGTGGTCCGCGGCGTGACCGTGGACCGGTTCGCGCCCGCGGACGGCCGGATCGACGTGCACCTCACCGGTCCCGTCGGCTCTGCCGGTTCCACGGGTACTGCCGGTTCCGCGGGCTCCGCCGGCCGGACCGTCACCGTGGACCGGGTACTGGCGCTCACCGGGTACGTTCCGGACGCCTCGCTGTACCGACAGCTGCAGGTGCACGAGTGCTACGCGACGGCGGCCCCGATCGAGCTGTCCGCCCAGCTGCTGGGCGACGAGGCCGGTGACTGCCTGGCCCAGCAGAGCTACGGCGTGGACGTACTGCGCAACCCGGAACCGAACTTCTTCCTGCTCGGCGCCAAGTCGTACGGGCGGAACAGCCAGTTCCTGCTGCGCACCGGGTACGAGCAGGTGTCCGAGGTGGCCGGGGCGTACCAGCCGGCAGGCACGTGACCGCACGACACGAGGGCATGGACCAGGACTGGTGGTCGGTGGTCGGGCTGAGCCCGGCCGACCTGCCCGAGCTGCTGGTCGTCGAGGGTTCGTGGTGGCGTACCGACCGGGAACGGCAGCGGCTGGCCCTGCTCGACGACGTGCGGGCGCTCGCCGCGCCGGACTGGTGGTGGGGGCGCTGGCGCGGGCACCCGGTGCTGTACGCGTGCGTGTACGGCGCCGCCCGTACCGTGGAGCCGGTGCACATCTGCGGCCAGCTCGGCACGCCGACCGTGGTGCAGCTCGGCTCCTGCGGCGCCCTGGCGCCCGGCATGAGCCCCGGTGACCTGCTGGTACCCACCCGGGTCCGGATCGGCGAGGGCGCGTCGGCGCACTACGGCGTCCTCGGCGAGGCGACGCCGACCTCGGATCTCGCGGACCGTCTCGCGGCGGTGGCGTCCGCTGCCGGCCTGACCGTACGACGGGGCGCCACGGTCAGTACCGAGGTGCTGCTGCGTCAGCCGCCGGACCTGGTGGCGGAGTGGACGGCGGCCGGCCTGCTCGGCGTGGACATGGAGACCTCGGCGACGTTCAGCGCCGCCACCTGGTGCGGCATGCGGCGGGCGGCCCTGCTGCACGTCTGGGACGACGTGCCGGGCGGCCGCTCGTGGACCGAGGAGCTGCCGGCGGGGCCGGCGGAGCGGCGTCGGGCCACCGAGCAGGCGCAGTTCGAGCTCGCGCTGTCCGCCGTCTTCGACTGACCGGTCCCGGTTCGTCCGACCGGGCCGGACCGTGGTGCCG
>JBAUUM010000886.1:0-8448 GCA_049582705.1 Actinocatenispora sp. | reverse complement strand
ACGGCGTGTACCGCGCCGAACTCCCCGCGCCCGCCGGGTCCCCGCCGGCCGTACCGGAGCCGGAGCCGCCGGGGAAGACCCGGACGAACGCCGCACCCAGCGCGGCGGCGGCCCGGACGTGCCGCCGGAGATCCGCGACGACCGCCTCGTCCGACGCTTCACCGGTCGCCACCCTGACGTACGAGTCGAGCGCGACCGGCGTGACGCCCGCGTCCGCCAGCCGCCGGCCGACGACGGCGAGTTCGGCGTCGGTCAGGCCGGGATGCACCGGCTCGCCCTCCGCGTAACGGAACTCGACGCCGGTACAGCCGTGCCGTACCGCCAGGTCGATGACGTCGTCGAGGGGGAGGCCCGGACAGCCGAGGGTGGCGAACGCGATCACGTGCCGACCCTAGGCCGTGTCCTTCACCGGCTGCCGCTCGGCTGCGCCGAACCCGAACCCGAACCCGGACCCGAACCCGGCCGCCGGAGCCGACCCCCGGAACTCAGTCCAGGCCGTACTCCGGCCACCACCCGAACGAGCCCGGCAGCCACACGTTGAGTTCCGCGCTCATCGGGGCGACGCCGCGGTAACCGGCCTCGCCCTCCAGGTGGTACTCGTCCCCGGTGGCGTCGGGCGCGCCGATGTCGAGCAGGAACTGCCCGAAGCGGCCGACGCCGTGCTGCGTACCGAAGCCGACCACGGTGTCCCGCGCCTGCCACTCGGCGTCGGTGACGCCGCCCAGTTCGCGATGGTCGGTCAGGTACACGGCGGGCAGGTCCCGAGGGTCGACGCCGTCGCCGTACCAGGGGTGCCGGCCCGGCTGTTGGCACGAGTACGTGTAGGACAGCGGTGCCAGCGCGAGCGGCCATCCCCGTTGCCGGGGCGCCCTGATCCGCAGCGTGCGGATGGTGCTCGCGGGATGGGTGAGGGCGAGGTCGGTGCCGCTGTCCGGCTCGGCGAACAGCGAGGCGAGGACCAGTACGCCGAGTCCGCGCAGAATCGTTCCGGTGGCGTACAGGTGCAGCGAGTCCGCGCGCCAGCAGCTGTTGTACTCGTGCTGCCCGCGGGTGATGACGATGCTGCCGGTGGACGCCGACGGCGGCAGCATCGGCACCGACGCCGCGTCGAACCGGAACGGCCGCTCGTCCGGTGCCACGGCGGCCAGCCGCTCGACGACCTCACCGCTGAGTCGTTGAACGTCGTCCACGACCGGAGGGTAGAGCCGCCGTGCCAGTCCGGGGGCGTACTCCGGGCCCCGACGGTGTCCGGGGCCGCGCGTACCCCGGGCCGGCCACATCCCCGCGAGCGGGCGGACGACCCGACCGCCGGCCTGCGGCGGCCCTAGGACAGCTCCGCGGTGCTGTCGCGGAGTACGACTTCGGCGTCGACCTGCACCACCCGCGCGCCCGGCGGTGTCGCCTGGGCCGGGATCTCCAGTTGGCCGCCGACCGGCGTCGGAAGGGGTCGGTCCGGCATCGGCTCCAGCACGAGTTCCATCGCGCGGGCGCCCATCTCCTCCAGCGGCAGCCGCACCGTGGTCAGCGGCGGGACCAGGTCGCGCACGGTCGGAATGTCGTCGAACCCGGCGAGCGACAGGTCCTCCGGCACCCGGATCTTCAGGTCGCGCAGGGCGGCCAGGGCGCCGATCGCCATCACGTCGGAGAGTACGACGAGGCAGCTGACCTCGGTGAACACGCCCTTGGCGGCCATCGAGAGGGCCGCGGAGTATCCGCCGTCGCGGGTGAATCCGCCGTCGACGACCCGGTGGTTGGGCAGCCGGGCGGCGGCCCGGCCGAGTTCGTGCCGGAAGCCCAGGTACCGGTCCCGCACGGTGAGCAGGTGCTCGGGCCCGGTGATCAGCGCGAAGTCGCGGTGGCCCAGGTCGAGCAGCGCCCGGGCGAGGCTGCGGGCGCCGCCCTGGTTGTCCGGCAGCACGGTGTCGACGTCGAAGCGGTGCTGGCTGACCACCGCGACGCGCCCGCCGCCGGCCTGGTACGCGCCGAGCGCGTTCTGCAGCCGTTCGGTGCGCTCCCGGTCGTGGTAGCCGGACCCGGCCAGGATGATCGCCTGGGCGCGCTGCTGGTGCAGCATGCGCACGTACGCGAGTTCCCGCTCGGGGTCGCGGAACGTGCAGGACATCATCACCAGCAGGTCCTGTTCGCCGGCGCGGCGCATGGCGCCGCTGGCGATGGCCGCGAAGTACGGGTCGCTCACGTCGTGCAGGATCAGCCCGACGCTGGCGGTGCGGTTGCCGGCGAGTGCCTGGGCGTGCGCGTTGGGCGTGTAGCGCAGTTCGGTGGCGGCGGCGAGGACCTTATCGCGCAGCTCGGGTCGCACCACCCGGGTGCTGCCGTTGAGTACCCGCGACGCGGTTGCCAGCGAGACGCCGGCCTGCCGCGCCACCTCCGCGAGTGTCGCCACTGCCGCGCCCCCTCTGCCCTGCCGCCGTGCCCGGTATCCGGTATCAGTACCACTCATTTCGTCCCGTGTCGCACCGGGCGCGCTTGACCGGCAACGCTGTTCAGTCTACGGTACGGTAAGCGCTTTCCCGGTAAGCGCTTACCGACGTGTCGTCGCGAGGAGGCCGCACATGCCCGTCCGTACCGTCGGCATCGCCATGAACGGCGTCACCGGACGCATGGGCTACCGCCAGCACCTGGTGCGTTCGATCCTGGCCATCCGTGAGCAGGGCGGCGTCCCGCTCGCCGACGGCACCCGGCTCATGCCCGAGCCGGTGCTCGTCGGCCGCAGCGAGGAGAAGCTGCGCGACCTCGCCGGCCGGCACGGGCTGACCCGCTGGACGACCGACCTGGCCGCCGTCCTCGCCGACCCCGACATCCGCGTGTACTTCGACGCCCAGGTCACCTCCGCCCGGGAGAAGGCCGTACTGGACGCCATCGCCGCGGGCAAGCACGTGTACACGGAGAAACCCGTCGCCGGCACCCTCGACGGCGCGGTCGCGCTGGCCCGCGCGGCCAACGCCGCCGGCGTACGGCACGGCGTGGTGATGGACAAGCTCTTCCTCCCCGGCCTGCGCAAGCTGCGCCGGCTCGTGGACGGCGGCTTCTTCGGCCGGATCCTGTCGGTACGCGGCGAGTTCGGCTACTGGGTCTTCGAGGGCGACTGGCAGCCCGCGCAGCGGCCGTCCTGGAACTACCGTGCCGCCGAGGGCGGCGGGATCGTCCTGGACATGTTCGCGCACTGGAACTACGTACTGGAGACGCTGTTCGGTGACGTACGGGCGGTCACCGCGCACGCCGTCACCCACCTGCCGGACCGGGTCGACGAGCACGGCACGCCCTACCTCGCCGACGCCGACGACGCCGCGTACGGGATCTTCGAACTCGCCGGCGGTATCGTCGCGCAGGTCAACTCGTCGTGGTGCGTCCGCGTCAACCGCGACGAACTGCTGGAGTTCCAGGTCGACGGCACCGAGGGCTCCGCCGTGGCCGGGCTGCGGCACTGCCGGGTCCAGCACCGGTCGACCACCCCCAAACCGGTCTGGAACCCCGACCTGGACACCCCGGAACCGTTCCGCGCGCAGTGGCAGGACGTGCCGGACAACGACACCTTCGACAACGGCTTCAAGATCCAGTGGGAGGAGTTCCTCCGGCACGCGTTCGCCGGTGAGCCGTTCCCGTACGACTTCGCCGCCGCCGCCCGCGGTGTGCAGCTCGCCGAACTCGGCCTCGCCAGCTCCCGCGACGGTCGCCGGATGCCGGTACCCGCCCTTCAGATCTGAGACCGACCATGCGCATCACGCTTCCCACCCGCGACGGCGCGCTGGTGCCGTACGAGCTGCGGGACCCGGTGGACTGGCCGCGTCCGGGCCGCCCCGCCACCAGCCGGACCGGGTACGCCGCCGCGCACGTGGTCGCCGACCCGCTCGGTGACAACACCCCCGGCGCGCCCGCCGCCGTCGACTGGGACGCCACCCTGGCGTTCCGGCGGCACCTGTGGTCCTGCGGGCTCGGCGTCGCCGACGCCATGGACACCGCGCAGCGCGGGATGGGCCTGGACTGGCCGGCCACCCGGGAACTGATCCACCGGTCGGCAGCCGAGGCCCGGGCGTACCGGTCCGGCGCACCCGGGGCGGAGGCGCTGCTCGGCTGCGGGGCCGGCACCGACCACCTGCCCGCCGAGGTGGCCAGCCTGGCCGAGGTCACCGCCGGGTACGAGGAGCAGGTCGCGGTCGTCGAGGACGCCGGCGCCACGGTCATCCTGATGGCCAGCCGCCAGCTCGCCCGGATCGCCCGCGGCCCCGACGACTACGCCGCCGTGTACGGCACGCTGCTCGGCCAGGTACGCCGGCCGGTCATCCTGCACTGGCTCGGCGAGATGTTCGACCCGGCGCTGGCCGGCTACTGGGGGACCCGCGACATCCCCACCGCCACCGCGTCGTTCCTGCGGATCATCCGGGAGCACGCGCCCGCGGTGGACGGCGTCAAGGTCTCGCTCCTCGACGCCCGGCACGAGACCGACCTGCGCGCCGCCCTGCCGCCCGGGGTACGGCTGTACACCGGGGACGACTTCCACTACCCGGAGCTGATCGCGTCCGGTTCGCACGCGCTGCTGGGCATCTTCGACGCGATCGCGCCCGCCGCGTCCGCGGCGCTGCAGGCGCTCGACGCCGGCGACGAGGCCCGGTACCGGGAGATCCTCGCGCCGACCGTACCGCTGTCCCGGCACGTGTTCGGTGCGCCGACGTACCACTACAAGACCGGGATCGTGTTCCTCGCCTGGCTGGCCGGCCACCAGCGGGCGTTCAGCATGGTCGGCGGCCTGCACGGCGCGCGCAGCCTGCCGCACCTGGTGCAGACGTTCCGGCTCGCCGACGCGGCGGGGCTGCTGCCCGACCCGGGCCTGGCCGTCGACCGGATGCGCCGGCTGCTGGCGCTGTACGGGATCGAGGGGTGACGGTGGACCGCGACGTACCCTCCGGGCGGCCGGCCCGGGTCTCGACGCCGGCGCCGGGCGACCCCCGGCTCGCCCGGTTGTCGTTGAACCAGAAGACGCTGGACCGGCTCGGCATGGCCCAGGCCGTCGACGCCTGCGCGCGGCACGGCATCGGCGCCATCGGCCTGTGGCGGGAACCCGTGCACGGGTACGGCACCGCGCGGACCGCGAAGCTGGTGTCCGACGCGGGCCTGCGGGTGTCCTCGCTGTGCCGGGGCGGCTTCCTGACCGCGCCCGGCAACGAGGAGTTCCGCCGGGCGCTCGACGACAACCGGCGGGCGATCGACGAGGCGGCCGCACTCGGTACCGGCACGCTGGTCATGGTGGTCGGCGGGCTGCCGGCGGGGTCCCGTGACCTGGCCGGGGCACGGCGGCGGGTTGCCGACGGGATCGCGGAACTGGCGCCGTACGCGGCCGCCCGGTCCGTCCGGCTCGCGCTGGAACCGATGCACCCGCTGTTCTGCGCCGACCGGGGCGTGCTGTCCACCCTGGCGCAGGCGCTCGACCTGGCCGAACGGTTCCCCGCCGAGCAGGTCGGGGTGGTCGTGGACACCTACCACGTCTGGTGGGATCCGGCCGCGCCGGAGCAGATCGCCCGCGCCGCCGGCCGGATCGCCGGCTTCCAGGTCTGCGACTGGGTCGTGCCGCTGCCCGCCGACGCCCTGCTCGGTCGCGGCATGATGGGCGACGGTCACATCGACTTCCGGCACTTCCTTGCCGCCGTCGACGCCGCCGGCTACACCGGCGACATCGAGGTCGAACTCTTCAACGCCGACGTGTGGGCCGCCGACCCGGACGACGTGCTCGGCACCGTACGGCGCCGCTGGCTCACCGAACTGCTCTGAGCCCGCGACGCCGTTCCGGTCCACCGGTCAGGCCACGCCGGTGCGCCCGTCACCGGAGCGCAGGCGCACCGCGACCACCGAGGTCACCGAGGCCGCCGAGGCCGCCGAGGTCAGAGGCGTACCAGCATCTTGCCGGTGTTGTCGCCGCGCAGCACCCCGAGGAACGCCTCCGGCGCGTTCTCCAGACCGTCCACGAAGGTCTCCCGGTACTTCAGCGAACCGTCGGCCAGCCAGCCCGCCGTCCGGTTCAGGAACTCGTCGCGCAGGTCGTGGTGGTCGAACACCAGGAAGCCGCGCAGCGTGAGCCGCTTGGCGATCAGCATGGCGAGGTTCCGCGGCCCGGGCGGCGCGGACTTCTCGTTGTACTGCGAGATCGCGCCGCAGATCGCCACCCGGCCGTTGCGGCGCATGCTGGAGATCGCCGCCTCCAGGTGGTCGCCGCCCACGTTGTCGAAGTAGACGTCCACCCCGTCCGGTGCGGCGTCCCGCAGCAGGTCGTGGACCTTGCCGTCCTTGTAGTTGAACGCGGCGTCGAACCCCAGGTCGTCGCGGACGTGCGCGACCTTCTCGGCGGAGCCGGCGCTGCCGATCACCCGGGACGCGCCGAGCAGCCGGGCCATCTGCCCGGCGACGCTGCCGACCGCGCCCGCCGCGCCGGACACGAACACCACCTCACCCGGCTGCAGCGCGGCCACCGCGACCAGCCCCGCGTACGCGGTCAGCCCGGTGGTGCCCAGTACGCCCAGGTAGGCGGAGACCGGCGCGAGGTTCGGGTCGATGGGCGTGGCGTGCTTCGGCTCCAGTACCGCGTACTCCCGCCAGCCCAGGCCGTGCAGCACCAGGGTGCCCTCGGGCCGGTCCGCCGAGCGGGACGCGACGACCTCGCCGACCGCGGCGCCGTCCATCGCCGCGCCCACCGCGAACGGCGGCACGTAGGACTTGACGTCGTTCATCCGGCCGCGCATGTACGGGTCCACCGACATGAGCTGGTTGCGCACCAGGATCTGGCCGTCGGCCAGCTCCGGCACGTCGGCGGTGACGAGTTCGAAGTTGTCCGGGGTCGGCCATCCGTCGGGTCGCGACGCCAGCCTGATCTCACGACCGGTCCGTACCTCTGCCATGTCACTACCTTCCTCTCCCGCCCGTCCCGGGTGCCGGGCCGGGCGCACGGTACGCGGGGCCGACGCCGCCGCGTTCGTGTCGCTCGCTCGCGTGCGCCGAGGGGCCCGGCCGGTACGTGTCCGCCCGGCCGGGCGGGTCCGCGCGGGTCAGACGTCGACGGACCGGCGGCCCTCGAAGGCGCGGCCGAGGGTGATCTCGTCGGCGTACTCCAGGTCACCACCGACCGGCAGGCCGGAGGCGAGCCTCGTGACGGCCAGGCCCATCGGCTTGACCAGCAGCGCCAGGTAGGTCGCGGTGGCCTCGCCCTCGGTGTTGGGGTCGGTGGCCAGGATCAGCTCCCGTACCTCGCCCGACGACAGCCGGGTCATCAGCTCCCGGATCCGCAGGTGGTCCGGGCCGACGCCCTCCAGCGGGTTGATCGCCCCGCCCAGCACGTGGTAGCGGCCCCGGAACTCCCCGGTCCGCTCGATCGCGACGACGTCCTTCGGCTCCTCGACGACGCACAACACGTCGTCACCGCGTCGCGTGTCGCGGCAGATCCGGCACTCGTCCGCCTCGGCGACGTTGAAGCAGATCCGGCAGAACCGGACCTGCTCCTTGACCTTGCGCAGCGCGACGGCGAGCCGGGTCACGTCCGCCGGGTCGGCCGCCAGAATGTGGAACGCGATGCGCTGTGCGCTCTTGGGTCCGACGCCGGGCAACCGGCCCAGCTCGTCGATCAGGTCCTGGATCGCGCCTTCATACACGTGGGTGGCCTACATGCCCAGGCCGGGCAGCCCACCGGGCATACCGCCGGCCATGCCGCCCAAGCCACCGGCGATCGGTCCCATCTTGTCCTGCTGGATCTTGCGGGCCTCCTCGGTGGCGCTGTGTACCGCGGCCACGATCAGGTCCTGCAATGTCTCGACATCGTCCGGATCGACGACCTTCGGGTCGATCTCGATGCTCTTGAGTTCGGTGCTACCGGTGACGGTCGCGGTCACCAGGCCACCCCCCGAACTGCCCTTGACCTCGGTGTTCGCCAGCTCCTCCTGGGCCGAGGCAAGCTGCTCCTGCATTTTCTGCGCCTGCTTCAGCAGCTGCTGAAGGTTCGGCTGCCCGCCACCCGGCATCACGGCAACTCCTCAAGGATCGTGGGTTCCTGACAATCCGAAGCGTAGCCGGCCGCCGCCGTCGGCCCCCGATCGCATGACCTCGGTACGCGCCCGGGTCGGCCGGTGAACGGGCCGGTCAGGGCTCGATCTTCTCGGCGCCCAGCGTCTGGTGCAGGATCGAGAAGGCCTCGTCCTCCATGGTGCGGACCGGCGGGACGCTGGCCGGGTCCAGCGGTTCGTCCAGGGGCTCGTCACCCGGCGCGAACTGGTCGTACCCGCCGAGAGTGGACGGCACGGGATCGTCCGGTGAGAAGTCCGTCGGCCCGTCGGGCCAGCCGTCGGCCTCGGTGACCCGCTGGGCCGTCCGGGTCGCGCCCGGCACGGGGGACGTCACGGTCGTCACCGACGCCAGCGCGGCGGTCCCGACGGTCCCGGCCGAGGCTCCACC